>NZ_JBFRJZ010000050.1:10982-83719 GCF_041469125.1 Vibrio sp. 10N.286.51.E5
GTTCTAAGTTCTAAGTTCTAGCCTACAGCGCTTATCCATTGCCCAAGAATAAAACGGAAGCGACCGAACGCTTCCGTTTTCATTGGGATTTTCCCCAAATAGGTCACCCCAAAGCGGTTGGCAACACCTACAAAGTCCATTTATATTCTATACTCCTAGCAGATAAGCTTTTCTTTTTATGGAAGAATAATGACATTACCTAGGATTTTGGTACTCGGCCTCTGCGCCCTATCGACACTGACTTATGCCAACCCATGGCAGTTCGTCAAAAGTGAAGATGGCATCATGATTGATAAAAGGCCACACAGCGAAGGCTTGGTCGAAATACGAGCACAGATGCAAACGCCCACCACTTACTCCGGTTTTTTACTGTTATTGGAAGACAGTGAGAACGTGCCAAACTGGATAGATAATGTATCGCAAAGCCGTGTGTTGATGCAGATATCTGAAGATGAAAACATCGTCTATACCCAATTCAAAGCACCGTGGCCTGCCAGAGATCGAGACATGGTGACCTACTCAAAATACAGCATCGAGGGTGGGCAGTTTGTTTTGTCGATAAAGGATGCGTCGAACTATTTGGCGAAAGAGTCGGGGTACATTCGAATCTACGATGTGGACGCACTTTGGACACTGCAACCGCTGACTAATGCCAATACCTACATCACCTACACCGCGTATGCGAACGCAGGGGGCATCTTGCCAAATTGGTTGATGAACAAGTTATCGATAGGCAGTGCGCTGAGCACGTTTAAGGGGCTGAAAGAACAGCTACCAAAATACCAAGGCCAGCAGCACCCTAACCTGCCAAATGAGTCTCGCTAATGATACAAGTCGATAAGTAAATGGAGGCATTAAGGTTAAAGATTAAGGTCTTCTAGCGAGGTCGCGAGCTAAGATAAGCGCCAAACCAAATACTTGAAGAAACAGGGCGATGTTCTTATAGAAAGCCATTTTCTCATCAAGCCTTTGGATTAACTCAACCAAGGTCAGGTTATCCAAATAGTAATCATCGATTCGAGTTCGTTGCGCTTCTTGTGCACTGTTTATCAGCATCATCAGTTTCGGTAAGTGAGCCAAAGAGATACTTGGCACTTCGCTACTCACCCAACGCCTAAGTTGCCCACGCAGTGCTTCGTCGAGAACCGTGGTCGGCTGCACCGTTTCTAGTTTATCAAGGTGAATCAAAATCGCTTCACGCTTGCGCTCTAGGGTTTCAATCGTATTCCAAGCAAGCTGTATTGAGTACACATTGCCGTATTTGCGATCGTTGTACTCCGCTTTCTCAGCTTCAATTTTATCGAGCACCAAGCTCGACATGACAATCGCCATGATGTTGAGTATCAAGCCTGCAAGGACAATCGCCCAAGCAGGAGGAAGACGCAACGCCATAATGCTCCCTAGAACATTTTATCAAAAGGTAGGTAAGCTAAGTTTAGGACAATCAAAGAGATCATGCAGATAAGCGTTAACACCATCCCCACTTTTCGACCTTTGAAGTTCTTCGCTAAGATCCCTTTCGCATGAATCACACGCCCCACAATAAACGCCACACCAATGACATGAATCAGCCACACACCGGCACCATTCATCTCTAACAATCCCATCAAAATCACCGTGATTGGGATGTAATCCATAGCATTACTTTGTGCCGAACGTGCTATCTGTAACGACTCAACACCGCCATCAGCATGAGCAACAAGATTGATTCGCCTTTGCTTGATCACCTCTATCGCTAACCAAATCATTACGATCGTCAGCAAGGCTGCGTAAAGTGCTGTAACCATCATATTTCCCTATTATTTTGTGTTTACTCAGTATTCTTTGTTATCTGTTCGACAACACCCGCCGAGATAAAATGAAAATCGCGCCCGAGCACTTGTAAGAGATCTCTCACACCGAACGTAAGAGATCACAATCAAGCTTCGCAGAAAATTCGTAAAATACAAACCCAAGCCCTTGTTTTGTATGAATCCACGCATATTTCTTTCGATCAGCGGGTACATTTATTTCTTAGGGTGGATTGTGAGTAAAGCCTCTGCAGTGTTTAATACACATGTCGACAGGGAGTTGGCAGGAACAGGAAAAAGCCTAACGGATTAGGTATCTTCAGGATGAAGATTTGGTGACTTAGGATGAGTTATCAGCAAGGAAGTTATGCTCTAGGATAGAGTCGCTTATCAGGATGATGAGTTGGCAAGGACACCGCTAGGACGGCGATGAATTGGATAGGTTAAAGGATTTAGCCACGTCAAGGAACGATGCAGGGAGCACCAGTTACCTATTGAAAGATAAGTAACGCGCAGTAGCAGGATGGCTACGAAAAGAATAGACCCCGTTTGGTGAAAGCCAAACGGGGTTTCCTTTTTTGTAACGTCTGAAAGCTGTTCGCAACTAACCGTTCAAAGTCACGTTACAAAATAATGTTCATCAAGAACATTGCACCAAAGGCATTCAATACTGAAATCGCGATCATCACTGGAATATAGCGACCTTCAATACCAATTGGTCCCATGATACATCTCATGTATTGCACCAACAAACTTGAAGATAAACATCACAGCAACCGCTAGGCCAATTGACGAAGTTACCGCCAAAGAACCATCCATAACTGGAAGGGTGAACAGTACTGTACCTGAAGAGAAGAAGTTAACGATCGCCCCGCGCCAGCATCAGTACTTTGAAGCGACGCAATCAATGCTAAGCCTGAGTTGCCAGGAGTATCCATCAAAGCTAATACTTTCGCCACCGTCTTTCTTTTTCACTATAATCTATTGAATTATTAAGATATCTATCACACCCCACATGCTTATTTAGGTCTACGCTTTTACCCGTGTTAATAACTTATTAACTTCGGAGCGTAATCCATGTTAGGTATCCAGCTTTCTGCTGTTCTCTCTTTGTTACTCTTTTCTTCGGTAGCAGGTGCTGCCACTTCTCAGTTGGGAGAACCACTCAAGCTCACCAACTCATTCGCTGGCTACCTATCCCTGACCATTTTCGTTGTCGCCTACATCGTGGTGATGATGGAAGAGTACCTAAAGCTCCGAAAATCTAAGCCAGTGTTACTTGCAGCAGGACTGATCTGGATAATCATTGGTTTTATCTACCAAGAACACAACCTTGTTGAAGTCGCTAAGCAAGCACTCGAACACAACTTACTGGAATACGCTGAGCTGTTACTTTTCCTACTCGTCGCCATGACCTACATCAGCGCCATGGAAGAGAGAAGACTGTTTGATGCGCTGCAAGCGTGGATGGTGGGCAAAGGCTTTAATTTCCGCTCTCTGTTCTGGCTAACCGGTATTCTGGCCTTCTTTATCTCACCGATCGCCGACAACCTCACCACAGCTCTATTGATGTGCGCCGTGGTTCTGAAAGTCGCAGGATCTAACCCTAAATTCGTTAACCTAGCCTGTGTGAATATCGTGATAGCCGCTAACGCTGGCGGCGCGTTCAGCCCATTCGGTGACATCACAACGTTGATGGTGTGGCAGGCTGGTTATGTGAGCTTCAGTGAATTCATTCCCTTATTTATTCCTTCAGTGATGAATTACCTCGTCCCTGCAATGATCATGTCTTACTTTGTTCCCACAACCCAACCCGACACGGTGCATCAGCACGTTGAATTAAAACGCGGTGCAAGACGCATCGTGTTGTTGTTCATCATGACCATCGGCACTGCGGTTGCTTTCCATGCCGTACTCCACTTCCCTCCAGTAATGGGCATGATGATGGGGCTGGCGTATCTACAGTTCTTTGGTTATTTCTTGCGTAAGACCTTACCAAATTCACTGGCGAAGAAAAAAGCGGTGGCGATTGCCAACAATGATGGGGGGGCATTGAAGCGACTCGGTTCAGTCGTGCCCTTTGATGTATTTCGAAGAGTGTCCCATGCCGAATGGGACACTCTGCTGTTCTTCTACGGCGTGGTAATGTGTGTAGGTGGCTTGAGTCTACTGGGATACTTGGAGCTTGCCTCTGGCGTGATGTATAGCCAATGGGATCCAATTTGGGCCAACATCATGGTGGGGATCTTATCTGCGATTGTCGATAACATTCCGGTGATGTTTGCCGTGTTATCGATGGAACCTCAAATGTCGATGGGTAACTGGCTACTGATCACCTTAACCGCAGGCGTTGGCGGCAGCTTGTTATCTATTGGTAGTGCGGCAGGTGTGGCGTTAATGGGCGCGGCGCATGGCAAATACACCTTCTTTGGCCACTTGAAATGGATGCCAGTGATCATGATTGGCTATGCCGTCAGTATCGCTGCACACCTATGGCTTAATGGCGATCTTTTCTAATTCGGAGATCTTTTCTAGTTCGAACTGTCTTTCACAGGCTTATCTACAAGTGTCCAGACGTTACTCAATTGTATCGCTGGACATTGGTTGCAAGTTAGCATCTCGCCCTTCTGTTGAATGCGCATCACTAGTCTAGAGTCAGTTCGGCTGCTTCCAGAATTGAATTCAATGGTGATCAAGTCATCATCAACACGATAGGTTCGAGTCACGGAATTATCCGTTCTTTGATAAGTCACTTGCCCGGATTCAAAAAGTAGATAACTGTCATTATCTGCGTTCTCATACATACCTTTGAACAGAGCAAGCTGTGGAACCTCGAAAGGTCGGCTGGTATCAGTTAAACAACCTGTCAGCAATAATGCAGAGCTGCAGCCAGATATTAGTAAGGGGAATCTATTCATTTGGGCATCCTTGCCTAGAGAACATAGTCAAAGAATATGCAACCAAATCGATATTTCCCAGAAAGCGTTGATTTTAATGCAAAGTCATATTTTAAGAACCACTCGCCTTCACCATTAAGTAGTACGAGATATTCAGCCAGCATCTCGACAGGCTCATGGCTAAATCGCTTGCTAGTCTTGCTCTCTTCCCTCTATCACCAATAAGTGCTGTTTACGTTCTACGCCACCTGCATAACCCGTCAGTTTGCCGTTTTTACCAATCACACGGTGACACGGCACAATCACTGAAACCGGATTTTTGCCATTCGCCAAACCCACAGCACGAACGGCTTTCGGATTGCCTATCGCATCGGCCAGTTGTGCATAGCTCCAAGTCTCTCCATAAGGAATGGTCGTCAGCGCCTGCCAAACCGACTGCTGAAATGGCGTGCCCTTGGCTGCAATCGGCACAGAAAACTGAATAGCTTCGCCCGAGAAATAGCGATTAAGCTGCTCGATAGCCAATGCAAAGATCGGAAAGCTATCATCTTGAACACCCAACGGTTCCGGCTTGGTGGTATGTGTCTCGAACCAAAGGCCGAGCAAGCCTTCATCGTTCGCCTGTAACGTCACGGTTCCCAATGGGCTCTCATAGTAAGTAAAACGGTTGTCCATGATATCTCCTAGCTTAGTATTCCGATTAAGACTGATTCCAACAGTGGAACGTGGCGTAACTACCCCAAGGCGAAACACTCTCCGTGTTGATGGCGGGGCGATGCTCAATAAACTTCTTCACCACCAAGTCACCAACCAACAGATGATTAGGTTCGCTTAACCCGCGAAGCAGTGCATATTGAATAGTCCAAGGCCCAATCCCTTTTAGCTCAATCCATTTGGAAGGATGCTCAGCTTCATTGTCGACCATGTATTCGGCAAAACGCTTTAGGGTCTCTTTGCGGCTTCCCGGCATTCTCAAGAAGCTAACATCAGCGTCCGCTATCTGTTTTGGTGTTGGGAAGCTGGCTTTCTCATGTTCATCAGAAAGCTCTTTGACCAATAAGTTAAGCTGACCAATCGCCG
This sequence comes from Vibrio sp. 10N.286.51.E5, assembly GCF_041469125.1. NCBI lineage: Bacteria > Pseudomonadati > Pseudomonadota > Gammaproteobacteria > Vibrionales > Vibrionaceae > Vibrio > Vibrio sp. 10N.286.51.E5. The sequence goes on from NZ_JBFRJZ010000050.1 coordinate 16,750, forward strand.
CGGTTACCGAAACTTGCTGTCCTAGAATCGCTCTCACGCCTGCCTCCCAAGCACTCCACACGCCAGGAATACGGATACCACTCTTAGCCACCAAGTTAGGATCGATAGTCGTAAAGAACGTCTCAACCTTGGCAATATCGACATCAAGATCAAACATACGGCGGATATTCGCAATCAAGCTTCTTAATTGGCTTATATCATCCAACTCGAATTCAATATCCAAGCGGTTATCTTTGGCTAAAGTCGCCTTGAACCAACCCTTTGACCCGTTCACATTTACCGTGCGCTTATAATAATCTTCGCCAACGCCTTCTAAGCCCTCAATCATTCTTCGTCGATAAAACCTCAACAAGTGGTTCCAATCTAAGGGTCCATGAAAACCAAGCTGAATATGATTACTCTGAGTGTCACTTGGCTTCGCTCGCCTAATTTGGCTTGGCGAAAGCTGCAGCTCTTTTTGAAAGGCATCATTAAAACGGCGCGTACTATTGAAGCCACTAGCAAAGCCGACATCAGTAATGCTCATGCTACTGGTGTGCAGCAACTGCTTGGCAAACATCAATTGACTGTACAGACTATATTGCTTGGGTGACACGCCGATGTAATTGTCGAATAAGGTTCGTAAATAACGATCTGAAATACCTAACCGCGTTGCAAGGTCGACGATAGATCCTGAATTCAGAGCGCCATTATCAATCAACTGCATCGCACGTAAGAAAGTGGTTTCGACGCCCTTCCAAGCCGGCGAAAAAGGTGCGCTGTCTGGTCGACAACGTAAACAAGGACGATATCCCGCTTTCAATGCTTGAGCTTGATGGGAAAAATATTCGACGTTTTCTTCTTTGGGTGGTGTGGCTGGGCAAATCGGGCGACAAAAAATTCCTGTCGTTTTCACCGCTGTAAAAAACATCCCATCAAAGCGAGCATCTCGTGCATATCGAGCCAAATGGCACTGCTCACTGGTTAAGCTGCTGTTGTGATTGATCTTTTTCGACATGCCGTACTCTTCCCACTTACCATAGCGTTTGTTCCGATACCTAAAAGTTTACCGTGAACCACCATTGTCGCTAGCCACTTTCGGAAGCGAAGGTCAGATAAATCACAAAAAAGGGTTTTAATTTTATTCAATTCGACTAAATTTAACCTAGAGAGGACATTCTTCTCACAACGTCAACGATCGGTACTTAGCACGCCAAGATGCAGAGACCTATCGAATATAAAAAGGAAAAGGCTATGGTTCTACACACATGTCGTATTGTTTTATCAAATCAACAGGTTCTCACCAGTCAATCAGTCGAGCAGTCTCTAAGCTTTCTTGAAGACAAAGCGGACAACGGGATTTCTATGATCGAGATTGACGCAACGGATGGCAATCAAATCCATTCGTACATGTCACACTCTCTTGAAGAGTCTATTGAGAATCTAATGAACCTATAGGGCTTTTAATAAAGGCTACACATACCAGGCTTAAACGATATTTATGGAATTAGAAACGATCTCTAGTTCCGAAAAGAAGTACATTTCTGGTTTAAAACAAAAATGGCTCCCAACTATACAATTAGTTGGGAGCCATTTTTTATTGAATCTAATCAGCAAAGCCACTGCTTACCGCGAATGCCGTTACTCAGGTGCTTGTTCAGCGGCTTGCTGCAATGTGTAAGCCGTCGATGGGTCAATCTCATTAACCAACTTCTCAACCTGCATGATCGCATCAACCGAGGTACTGCTTTTACGGTAGCTCAGATAAATTGGGAGATACCAGTCTTCAACCCCTTTCACCTTGTGCAGCTGACCCGAATCGATAAAAGGTTCGACTAGAGACACCGGAAGATACGCACTGCCGCCTTTCTCTAAAATGAAATCGAGGGCGATACGGGCTGTAGAGGTACGTAGGTACGGTGCTGGCACTTTAGGGTGACGTTCTGCGTGTTCAGAACCAAAGCGCGTTCCCCAATCCACATAAACATACTTATGTTGAAATACAGATTCCAGATCATCTTGCTGCGTTGATACCAACACCAAAACCAAGTCAGCGACTTTTTTACAGTTCAGCTCTTCTGCTTTGATCTGATCGAACGCGAAAGCCATATCTAAGGTTCGTTCTAACAAATTACGGTTCAGTTGCTCGCGCCCCATCACCTCTGCCATAAAGCCGTAACCACCAAAAGAGTCGGTTACCACACTTAAACAGTTTTGCAGATACGCATCCCAAATATTCGGCGTGCCGCCCAGCGTTAACTGCAAGGCTTTACCACTCTCTAACGACAGCTCAAATTTGGCTTGTTGTAGGGTGGACACCATCACTTCGGCATAACCAATCAAACGTTCACCGGAAGATGTGAGTTTGATGTTATTGCGGTCACGAATGAAGAGCTGAGTATCAAAATAGCCTTCAAGCTGTTTGATCCGCGCACTCACCGCCGCTTGTGTTAAATACAAGTTTTCAGCTGCACGCCCAAAATGGCGCACCCTTGCAACCTCAAGAAAGGTTCTAAATACTTTCACATCCATCAAATACATCTCTGTAATAAATCTGCTAACTAGCCGATCTAGGATTGTTTATCGTAAAGGCAAAAACATTTTGTTTCCTATTTTAGCCTTTTAACAATATTTTCGCGTGAGCAATAAACACTAATTTCTATCTAACCACATTACTGAGGCTGATATGTCTGAGACCGAATTCCGACACGGAAAAAAACGTTTTTATGACACCATTAAATTCCCGAGAGGGTTCGCTAAGTCGGGTGATTTTACTCTTTCAGAAGAGGAAATCCTAACCTTGTTTGGTGACACTATGCTTGCACTTGAAACTGGTGAACTAGCACCAATCAATGCAGAAGAAAAACACTTCATTAAAGTGTTGTCTCACCCTCATAAGGCAAAGTCCAAGTTAGAGCGTGTTTGGTTGAAGTACATTCAACTGGCTCGTGGACGCCGTCGCTTTCACACCCTAAACGGCTGCAAACGCGGCGACGTATCTAGGGAAGAATACGAAAGTGAGTTAGTGTTAGAAGATTAGTAAAATCGCTCAAAGTGATACCTCATCACTTTGGGCTTTTTTTTGCCTTCAAACACACATCTTCTTTGTAATTGGTAAGTTTAGCCAACCTATCCATTTTTACCAATATTTATATACAATTCATAGCGATAGCGTGACTAAAACACAGCTCTCGTTCAATCTTATGGGTATTCATCCCACTGAGATTCATCGTTCTTCATCCTGCCCCTGTCTTTTATCACGATAGCGCTCCATTGCCATCATTATTTTTCTAGTTTCAACTATACGCTCAAGGCTTGTTTATACTCGAAACACGTTAATGCACCAAAATTCGTCAATGGTTCGAGCGATGCCATTATTGCAATAATCGTATCAAGGCATAGAAACACACCAACCCTTTCAGGTGCTGAATTAGATCAACATTGCTGTATATGACAAACGTATTAATCTTGTTTAACGCCACCAAATATCCATACAATAATTGTGCAATTTTGAGAGTTCCAGTCACAGTTACGACGAAAAAAGCAAAAACTTGACCTAAAACAATAGCGGAACTGGATAACTTATTTTATAATGCGAATTAATGTTTCAGAACACTATAAAATTTTATTTCTAGGGGCAAAATCAATGAGACTTATTCCATTAAGCAACAAAGCTAAAGTAGGTAAATGGGCTGCTCGTCATATCGCAGATTCAATCAACAAGTTCGCTCCAACGGCTGAGCGTCCATTTGTACTAGGTCTTCCTACTGGTAGCACACCTCTAACTACTTACGCTGAGCTAATTGAACTTTACAAAGCTGGCGAAGTTAGCTTCAAGCACGTTGTAACATTCAACATGGATGAGTACGTTGGCATCGACCCTAACCACCCAGAGTCTTACCGCACATTCATGCACGAGAACTTCTTCAACCACGTTGATATCCAAGCAGAAAACATCAACCTGCTAGACGGCAAAGCTGAAGATATCGATGCTCACTGTGCAGCATACGAAGAGAAAATCCGTTCATACGGCAAAATCAACCTGTTCATGGGCGGCGTAGGCATCGACGGTCACATCGCATTCAACGAACCAGGTTCTTCTCTATCTTCACGCACTCGTATCAAAACGTTGACTGAAGACACTCGTATCGCGAACTCTCGTTTCTTCGATGGCGACATCAACCAAGTTCCTAAATACGCACTAACTATCGGTGTTGCGACTCTTCTAGATGCAGAAGAAGTGATGATCCTTTCTCTAGGCCACAACAAAGCTCAAGCGCTTCAAATGGCTATCGAAGGTTCTGTAAACCACATGTGGACTGTTACAGCTCTACAGATGCACCGTAAAGCTATCATCGTTGCTGATGAGCCAGCTCAACAAGAGCTAAAAGTTAAGACTCTACGCTACTTCCAAGAGCTAGAAGCTGAGAACATCCAAGACCTATAATTCCTATAGTCTTGAATAGCAGGGCGTTTTTATAAAGAGAGCGTCTTGAATAGAAAAAGCCACTGAATGTGGCTTTTTTTGTGCCTGCTGCTTTTGTATTTAATGTGAAGATATTTCGGATATTTTTTAGAAGCACAAAAACAACAAAGCGATTTCTCCAACGAGAGAAACCGCCATCATTTAAATCTTTGTATTGAAACGAACGAACAGCTACAAGTTATGTAGGATGCGAAACAAGATAAGCAGAGCTGCAAACTAGAGCTAAGAGCTCAGCGCGTTATCTCGGCATAGGGTAGTGATAATGTCAGTGATAGCTAATACGATCGTCGACTTCACCTTTTGATTATGTCGCCCCAAGAACATTTCAAGCATTGGGCCAGACATCGTTTCCACCATCTCCGCGTCATATTCGATAGGCATAATACGCTGAATCGCGTGCACCTTGTTGAGCTCAAATATCACATCAACTTCTGTAAAGCTGGTGTCTTCACCCTGTATTTTCGCCCACTCTTTCAAGGTAACGAAAACCTCAAGATCGTCGTAGAGTTCTTTACTGATCACGCCAAGTCCGAGTAGCAACTTAGCACGAATCATGATCTCGCCTAACGGCCCACCACTGTTGAGAAGTGGCTCGACAACGAACTTAATTGCAGTGTCGTCTTTCTTAAAGATGTTTTTTAATACGGCATCTACCGTGTCGTCCAATGCATCATAAGCAGCCATTAGGCAAGCGCTAGCACTCTCAGCTTCCGAAAGGGCTTCGAGTAATTCAGTTTCATGGCTTGTTTGTATTGGCATAACGGCTCGACAATAAGAAAGTGCCACTGGTGTGGCACTTTGATGGTTTATCATTTCAATGCTAGATAAGCTTCTTCCGCTAGTTTAACAACTTCTGAGTCACTATTCAGCTCAGAATAATGCGCTAATGTCTCAGCAAAGCCTTTTTCTGCGAACATTGCTTGAAGTTCAACCGCTTGTGGGTCGTCTTCGTTCTTGTAATGGAACGCAGCAGCGATTGCTTTTACTAGGTGAGCATTCGGTAGGCCGTACTCTAATGTACCGTTTAGAGGCTTAACTAGGCGGTCTTGCGGGCTCAGTTTACGAATTGGCTGACGACCAACGCGGTCTACTTCATCACGTAGGAACGGGTTAGCAAAACGACCTAGAATCTTTTGGATGTAGGCAGCGTGTGCTTCTGGATCAAAGCCGTAACGCTTAATCAGAACCGCACCACTCTCTTCCATCGTCGCTGTTACTTCAGCGCGGATTACGTCATCTTCGATAGAGTCTTTAATAGTCTCATGACCTGCAAGCACACCAAGGTATGCCGTTACCAAGTGACCTGTGTTTAGCGTGAACAGTTTACGCTCAACGAAAGCCATTAGGTTATCAGTGCATTCCATTCCTGGGATGTTTGGAATCTCACCTTTGAATTGTGTTTGATCTACGATCCACTCGCTGAACGTTTCAACCGTTACCGCTAGAGGATCTGTTTCGCCCGCTTCTGCCGGTGGAACAATACGGTCAACCGCAGAATCAACAAAGCCAATGTGCTCTTCAGTGAACGCTTTCATTTCATCAGAAAGGTGCTCTAACACGGCTGCTTTTAATTGGCTAGTACCGCGAACCATGTTCTCTGCCGCGATGATGTTCATTGGTGCAGTGTTGTTTGCTGCTGCACGCTTTTCAATGCCTTGAGCGATAGACTTAGAGATGATTTTAAGAACCGTAGGGCCCACGGCTGTCGTCACAAGATCAGACTCAGCAATGCAATCTACTACTGCGCTTGTCGCTGAGTTTACTGCTGTCACGTTCTTAACAACTTCGACAACACACTCTTCGCCAACAATCTTAACTGGGTATTCTTGGCGTTCAATTAACGCATTTACAACCGTTTCATTTACGTCAGCAAACGTAACCTTCATACCAGCATCAGAAAGAAGCTTACCAATGAAACCACGACCGATATTACCTGCACCAAAATGTAACGCTTTCATAATTTTGACCTTATAAATATTTGAATCTAGATAGCTAACTGCTCAACAACATGCCTTGACGATGTGCCCTAGGCATTAAGCAGTAAGCTATTCAGACTGAATCTTGTTAGAAAGATTAAGACCGAAAATGAGGCCAGTAGGGGGATACCGGCCTCCTTCACTCAGGAGCTTGACTAGAGCTTTTTAGTTTCCGTTGAGAATACGTAGAACATCAGCAGGGTTTGTTGTGTTCTGTAGGCATTCCACAGCTTCTTCATCATCGAGTGAATTGGTAATAGCCATCAGCACCATGTTGTGCTCATCGCCTTGTGCGGCAATACCGATAACCATCTTCGCGATATCATCTTCATCTTCGCCCCACTGAATACCTTCAGGGTACTGACAGAAAACGATGCCGGTTTTTTGTACGTACTGTTTCGCTTCGATTGTGCCGTGTGGTACTGCGATAGACTCACCTAGGTAAGTAGACACAAGCTCTTCACGAGCAAACATGCCATCTACGTATTCTGGTGATACGTTGCCAAGTTTTACTAATTGTTCGCCAGCAAACTTGATTGCGTCTTCTTTTTGAGTCGCTTTAAGGCCAAGGAAGATGCTGTCGTCATTGAGTGCAAGCTTGTTGCCTTCTTGCGCTGGAGCTGCTGCAGGAGCCGGAGCTTCTACTTTCGCTTCACCACTTTGAGCATCGACAAGCTCGGCAACTAGTTGGTCGTATACGCCGCCGTCTAGGAAGTTGCTTAGAGACATATGCATCGCACCTGGCACAGTGCTACGAGCACGGTCTGTTAGGTCTTTATGCGTAATAACGATTTGCGAATCAGCCGGTAGGTTGTTGATTGCGTAGTTGGTTACTTCAATGTCTAGGCCAGCTGTTGCTACTTTCTTACGTAGTAGACCTGCACCCATTGCACTTGAACCCATACCCGCATCACACGCTACATAAACTGCTTTTACATCCGCTAGGTTTACGTTTGCTTCTGCTGCTGCACCTTTAGAAGACGCTTTCATGTCTTTCATTTGTGCAGAAGCTTTTTCTAGAGAGTCTTCGTCGTCATCTTGAGCTGAAGTTTTAAGCAGAATTGAAGCCACTAAGAAAGATACTGCTGTTGCTGCGATAACTGACAATACAACACCGATGTAAGAGCCTTTTGGCGTCATCAGTAAGATTGCGAAGATAGAGCCTGGTGATGCTGGAGAGATAAGGCCAGAATCGAACATTACGTTAGTGAATACACCCGCCATACCACCTGCGATTACCGCAAGAATTAGACGTGGGTTCATTAGAACGTAAGGGAAGTAAATTTCGTGGATACCCCCTAGGAAGTGGATGATAGATGCACCAGCAGCAGATTGCTTCGCGCTACCTTTACCAAACACCATGTAAGCAAGTAGAAGACCAAAACCAGGACCTGGGTTTGCTTCGATTAGGAAGAAGATAGAGCGACCCATCTCTTCAGATTGCTGGATACCTAGTGGAGAGAAGATACCGTGGTTGATTGCGTTATTTAGGAATAGAATTTTCGCAGGTTCAACAAAAATAGATGCTAGAGGTAGTGCACCCGCTTCTACCATTGCGTTTACGCCAGCCGCAAGTCCGCCAGACAGAATCTTAACCGCAGGACCAATCACGATGAACGCGATGATCGCACAGATCATGCCGATGATACCCGCAGAGAAGTTGTTCACTAGCATTTCGAAACCACTCTTCACTTTACCGTGAACAGCTTCATCGAATTTCTTAATTGCGATACCACCTAGTGGACCTACAATCATTGCACCCATGAACATTGGGATATCAGTACCAACGATAACACCCATTGTTGTGATAGCGCCCACTACCGCACCGCGGTCACCACCAACCATTTTACCACCGGTGTAACCAATCAATAGTGGCAGTAGGTATGTAATCATAGGACCAACCATTGATGCTAACGTTTCGTTAGGCCACCAACCCGTTGGGATGAATAGTGCAGTAATGAAACCCCACGCAATAAATGCGCCGATGTTTGGCATTACCATATTGGATAAGAAACGACCAAAGTTTTGAACCTTAATCTTTGCTTCTGGTGATAACATAGGTAGAACCCCGTAATGTATTGGTTGGTCAAATGACCGAAAGTGTGTACTCAAAAGTCGATTAAAATGTATCACAACATTTCCAAAATGCACCTTAGCCCAACTTTCGTGATAGCCATCACACACGAAAAGCACTTTCGGGTTAACAAGCACACCTTAGATCACAAAAACACCATGAATTTAAATTACAAAGCTAAATTAATGAGAATAGATATCATCAACACACGATCTAGATCACATTTTATTTTGTAATACTTAAAAATAAAATGTGATTAAAGTCACATTTAATAAAATATAGCATCTAAGATCTGTATAAACCGTATAAAAGAACATCGTGTCACGTATATAAAATATGCACCCAGATGAGCAAAATCGCGATACCTGTAATTTAATTACAGGTTGAGCTACATTTTGCTAAACATACAAAACGAGACCTAACGCTCTACTAAAAACATAGACCACTGAACTGCAGTTAGCATTGATAGATGTGATATGGTATTTACCAACGCTATCGCATCATATATATCCAACACCCATCAGCTGATCACTCCGCTATTTGAGAAAAGACTATGTCAGACAAAATTTCCACATCCGCACTCGCTAAACAAAAAGGCATAGAAGCTAAAGCTTTATTTAGCGATCTAAAAACAGCGGGCTATATAGTGCGTTCACAAGAGCGTTGGATTCTCACAGAACGGGGAGAAAGCTTTGGTGGGGAATATGTCGAACACAAGAAGTTTGGTGTCTTTATTGTCTGGCCAGAGAAACTGCTTATCGATTTGGACTCATTCTCAGGAAAAACACTCACCGCCACCCAGCTTGGCAGTGCCTTTCAACTCAGCGCAAAGAAAATCAACTTACTGCTCAACGAGCTTGGTTGGATAACAAAAGAAGAAGACGGTTGGCATGTCACCTCTACAGGCTTAAAAGCCGGAGGTGAACAAAGAGAAGACAAAGCGACTCAAAACTTATTCGTGGTATGGCACGACTCATTGGTTCGCAATAAACGTTTAAAGCAGTCTGTTGTTGAATTCCTAGGGCATGATGCTGAAAGCCACTCGACCGATGTGTCATTCTCCAGTTTTCGTCAGAAATTTGAGGCGAAGCACCGAAGCTTAGACGGGCATTATGTTCGATCAAAGGGAGAGCTGATCATTGATAACTGGCTTTATATGGCAGGAGTGGTCCATGCGTACGAGCGTCCGCTTCCGATATCAAAAGAAGTGATCAGCGATTTTTATCTACCAAGTGGCAAAGTATACATCCAGTTCTGGGGAACTGATTCTGCGCCAATCGCCGAAAATAAACGTGAAGCTACGAGAAAAATCTATGAAGAGCATGGTTTTGGTTTAATCGAAATCACGCCAGAAGATATCCCCAACCTAGACAGCGTACTTCCGCCATTATTGCGCCAATATGGTATCAAAGCGTACTAAGCTACTGAATCTAGAGATTCCACCTCCATTAAGATCACACTTATTGAATCATTATGGACATTATTAACCATAGTGATTTGATATGTTCGCTATTTTTCCCGAGTCATTCTTCTATTATCTTACACCCATCGACTTGAGCTACCGCAGATACTCGATTTATTGGGGCATGTTCGATAACTATTTAGACGTTCAATCTATTGAGATTCGTTTAAATTGGTTATCCGTTTATTGTTGACGTAACTGAACATAAAACCCTACAACATTTATTATTGATAGATATTAGGATTCAACATGACTCATCCAATCATTACTGATCTAAACACTCGTTACACAGCTAAAAAATACGATGCAGAAAAGCGCATCTCTGCGGAAGACATGGAAGTAATCAAAGAAGCACTTCGCTTGTCAGCTTCTTCTATCAACTCTCAGCCTTGGAAATTCATCATCATTGAGAGTGACGCTGCAAAACAACGCTTCCACAATACTTTCGAAAACATGTTCCAGTTTAACCAACCACATGCGAAAGAAGCGTCACACACAATCCTGTTTGCTCACGATCCTAAGTACACTAAAGAGAAATTCGCGAAGCGTGCTGATACAGAAGTAAGCTCTGGTCACTTACCAGCTGAAATGTACGAGCAATTCTTAGGTGCTTACGCATTCGCAGAAATGAACACAGACGAAACAGGTTTCAACGGTAACTGGACTAAGTCTCAAGTTTACATCGCACTAGGTAACACACTGCACACACTAGCTCGTCTAGGTATCGCTTCAACACCTATGGAAGGTGTAGATGCAGCTATGATCAGCGAAGAGTTTGCTGACGAACTAGAAGGTCACGTTGTTGATGTAGCTCTAGCTATCGGCTACCACAAAGACGGCGAAGACTACAACTACGGCAAACCAAAAGCGCGCCTAGCTCTTGATGAAGTCGTTACAACACTTTAGGGCGTGTTGACCTTTCGTGGTTAAATTTTGTTCGGATGGGGACGCCTAGTCAAAAGCGTTTTAATCGCGGTGAGGGAGAAGTAGCCTAGTCATTCTAAGCAAACCTCCCTCAACAAAGAGTAAAACGCTTTTGGCGGGGGCGCCCAGCTCGAACCCTTCGGGCAGCGTTTGCTGGTCATTTCTACTGCGTTATCGGCTTCTCATGTAGGCTAGCTACACATCGATGCCTCTGCCTTGTATAAATACCCAGCAACTCACTGCAAAAATCAGCTCGAAAGATCAACACGCCCTAGTTATTGATGTGACAGAGCCCTAACCGCAGGGGTATCAGGCAAGAAAACCTCGATAAACAAGAACAAAAAAAGCCAGTCAACAGACTGGCTTTCTTGTATTCATCTTAGTGCGATAAGCACATTGCGTTTAAGTAAAGGCGAACATTAACCGATAAACGAGATGTAACCCTGAAGGATAATCAGGTTAACGATATCGATAAAGAAGGCACCAACAATTGGCACCACCATGAACGCCTGTGGTGAAGGACCAAAACGGTTCACCAAAGAGCCCATGTTCATTACCGCTGTTGGTGTTGCACCTAGGCCGAAACCACAGTGACCACCTGCCATAACCGCTGCGTCGTAGTTAGAACCCATTACTTTGAACGTCACAAAGTAAGAGAAGATACCTAACACAACCGCCTGAACCGCCAGGATAACCAAGAACGGAATCGCAAGGTCAAATATGTTCCAAAGCTTAAGGCTCATTAGCGCCATTGCTAGGAACAGTGACAATGACACCGTACCAAGAATATCGACCGTTTCGCTGTCAGTCTTATGCAGCTTAGTCACTTCAAACACGTTAGTGATGAACACACCGATAAACAAAGCGTAAACGAAGTCAGGAATCATCAACCAAGAAATTTCAAAAGTCGCCACCCACTGCTCTAGGTACTTCGCACCCGTGATACAGATAAGAAGGATGAACAACACTTCAATCACCTTCTTCGCCGTCACTTTGTCTTCTTCATACTCGTTGTAAGTAACAAGTTCAGGGAAGCGTTCATGTGTTTGCGTGCCAGTGCCGTACTCAGATTCAAGCTGGTTTTTATCAATCAGCTTTTGCGCCACTGGGCTACCGATAATACCACCGATGATCAAACCAAAGGTCGCTGAAGCCATCGCGATTTCTAGCGTATTTGCAATGCCAAAAGTGTCTGCAAAAGTTTGAGACCAAGCCGCGCCTGTGCCGTGACCGCCCGAAAGGGTGATAGAGCCAGCAATCAAACCCATCAAGGGTTCAAGGCCTAGTGCCGTAGCTAAGGTTACGCCTACACCGTTTTGGATAATGATGTAAACCGACGCTACCCCTAAGAATAGGAATACCTTAGCACCACCTTTTATCAGCTGCGTGTAGTTCGCCGCAAGACCGACCGTTGCAAAGAACATCAACATAAACGTGTTCTGCAGGGGCAAGGAAAACTCAAGATCAAGGCCGTTAAAGTGCAGGGCTGTAATAGCAAAAGCGACAATCAAGCCGCCGACAATGGGCTCTGGAATGTTGTACTTTTTGAGAATCGGAAGCTTTGCATTGACGAAATGACCTAGAAACAAAACACTAATCGCGATTAGGAAGGATTCTAGTGGTCCAATTGAAATTAATTGATTCATATAACCTCTATTTTTTTACGTTCTCATCTTCCCTAATGAGTCTAGTTTTATCTGTAATTATTTGTGCTGCTCTACCTATATTTATACAAACTGGAGAGAAAGTGTGGATTCGAAAAACGAACACATTACTGCGATCGCTTAGTACCATGTTAGTAGCACGTTAACTTTTATAGGAGATAAAAGGATTTGTGACAACAATCACCTCCTAAAAGTTGAAAACGGCGTGAGTATCTATGCCGCTGACTCTGCTTTCTTAATACCTAAAAAAGCAAAAGGAGCTATTTCTAGCTCCTCTTTCATCACCATCGCTGGTAATTAGAATTTTTTCGGTGCGTAACCAGTCATAACCTCAATGCGAAGTTCTTTACCGATCTTCGTCATTGGGTGAACAATTACGAGTCCTTTAACAGACTTTTTAAGTTTACCCATATCCGCTTGCTCAGCCTTAGTGATCTCACGGCTAAATGGCATATCAACCAGAGACTTACGCTCTTGGTTCACATCATAGCTTTCTTTGTGTTTAAGCTGGGCAATTTTCTTAGTTAGCTTCTTAATCTCTTCCTCGAACTGACGAACAACAGGACGATCATTACGAGTTTTAGCAGCATCTAACTTGTGGCGACACTTGTCTAGACGGTTGTTAATTTGTTGAAGTTCGTTTTTAACACTCATAATAATTTCCTAAGATTAAACAAGCCAATTCGGATTGGGGCGCGGAGTATAGCACAAGGGTTGTGTTGAACCGAAATTTATCTGTTAATTACCAATAGAAACGAATCACATCGACACCGCTCATTCAGCTTACTTATTCTTTGTGGCGAATCTCTAAGCGAATTATTCATTGATAGGATAGCGCCTACTTCAAAAATTGCAGTCCTCGATGCATCAAAATTCCGTCTAAACTTATACTCTAACGCAATAACTAAATCAGGGTACACAGCTTGGAGTTGTTACCCCCAGCACGACTCTGAATCGCAACGTAATCACAAGGATAGCCGATGACATTATTGAAACGAACATTGACCTGCAGCCTAGCCCTGAGTGCAATGTTTGCCACAACTTATGCATCTAGTGAACAAGCCACCCAAAGTAACCTAATCGTCGAGTACTCTACACCGCAAAATACCGAAGAAGAGCAGCTCAAACGAGAGATTCAAAGCAGTGGCGTTAATGACACCGTGGTCGACCTATCAAACCAACTCTTCATGTTTGAGAAGCCATTAACCATTCAATATGGCGGGGAAGAAGGACCACTCTACGATCCACAAACCCATCAAGTACTGATCCCTTACAGTTTTTACGCTGAGTCACTCAATTACTTTGAGAAGAACCAATACGAAAAAGAGTATGGGAAATCTGCGCAAACCGGCGCTATTGATACCTTGCTGCACACCCTGCTACACGAGACTGGGCATGCGTATATCGAAGATCAGAACATTGCCATATTGGGTAAAGAAGAAGATGCGGTTGATAACCTAGCAACCGTGCTACTGCTTAACTACGTAGAGCATGGGGCCGACGCTGCTATCAGCGCTGCAGACATGTTCGCTTTCGAGTCAGAAGACCGCCCAGAGTATTACGACTTGGGGGAATACATCGACGAGCACAGTTTCGACCTGCAGCGTTACTTCTCCACGTTATGCTTGGTGTATGGCAGCGATCCCGATGCCTATAAGAACTTGCTCGATGAAGTGGAAAACGACTATTTGAAAGACAGAAAAGAGTTCTGCGTTGAGCACTTTGACGTGATCAATGAAAATTGGCATCAGTATTTAAAAAAGAGTGACGATGCTTAGATGCTTAAAGGTTAGTGTCGAGAACTAGGAAAACGGCTTTGGCATCAAATTCCAAAGCCGTCACTCGATAGATTGGCTTAAGTCTTACGTGTTAAGAGTTAAGAGTTAAGAGTTAAGAGTTAAGAGTTAAGAGCTTAAACCCTAGACCTTCACTTTATACTTCAGATCTTGAGCTTCATCGCCGGTCATGCCTCGAAATCCCCAGCAGTGCGATGGCTGTTCCTTAATGGTGATTTCAATATCAATTGGAGAGATAGCTAACTGCTTCTCTATCTCAGAAAATATCTTCTTAATTAAGCGCTTTTTGGTGTTTACCGCTCGACCTTCCATCATGTTGATCTCAATGACGGTATAGGCTTCTGTTCTTCCTTCCGGGTAAAAGAAGTCATCTCGTTCCAATGGCACAAACCGATGTGCTCGCTTGTCATCGGGTAAACCCATTTCACTGTTTAAGCACTGCTGCAACACATTAGAGAGCTGCAACTTAATTGGATTTAAGCACTCTTTGATACCATAAATAACAATCATGACCATTCCTTTGATGCGATGTTAGGTATAGAAGAACGTCAGATAGAAGCATCGCCTGGCGACTACCTATTCGCTTACTATTTGTACACATATTACCTAATGACGCGTATGGGAAAAGGTAAAAACAATGAATTTATGAACAGGTGCAACAAAATACTTATCCCTTTGCCAACATAAGCCGAAGCGAATTGATCGAACACCACCCTCCCCGCGTATATCTTCTCAAATCACATTTGAACTAAGGAGTGCTATGTGCCGAATTCACCTAGGAAGACCACGCGGACAGACGCCGAACCAGAAACACCCGTAGAGTCTTCTCTGAAGCTTGCTGTGTTTCCTCTCCCTATCTTTCTTTTACCGGGAGGCAGGCAAAGACTGCGCATTTTTGAGCCAAAGTATCTCGCGATGGTTGCTCACGCAGCGCAGGGCGATGGTTTCATTATCGCCACTCAAGACAACACTAACTCTGATCATCTCAGTTCTTGGGGAACAAAGGTGACCATCGTAGACTTCAATATGTCGGAAGACCAAATATTAGAAATTGATGTTGAAGGCGAAAAGTTGGTGCAATTGCATGGGTCGTTTCGAGACGATGATGACCTGATTAAAAGTAAGTTCAGATCGTTGCCACACTGGCCTACCGATGAATATAAAGTGCCTAACGTGTTTACCGCTTTTTTGGTTCAGTTGTTTCGCGACCACGATTCGATAAGAACACTCTATCCCACTCCTGATTTTGAGAGCCCACAATGGATCTGTGCGCGATTGCTCGAAATGATGCCTATCCCACTGGAAAAGAAAACAGAATTTACTGAGCCAGCCAGTTTTCCGTCTCTAGTTCCTTTTTTGAATCAAATCATTACGGGGCAATAAGCACTTTTCTTCACTATAATTTTGTATAGTAGAAATTAATTTAAATTAAAGTGATCCCGACTTTCTCCTTTCACGTAGTGCCCATCAAATTCGCATGATGGTTAGTTACTATGCAAGTGGAAAGCAGAAGTTCAGGGAACGGCAAGGAGCATGTCATTATTCCCGATAACAAAGTACCGACAGAGCTCTCGAGCTGGCTGGTGTTGGTTGGTACAGACCGAGACAAGCAGGCGTTCACCTGTTTGTTCAAGTTCTTCGCTCCTAAGATCAAGCGTTTTGGTATCAGTAAGTTGGGTGGCGAAGCTGCTGCAAACGAGCTAGTTCAAGACACGATGACTAATGTTTGGAAGAAAGCACATCTCTACAATGTAGATAAAGGCGCTGCGACCACTTGGGTCTACACGGTAATGCGTAATGCAGCATTCGACATGTTGCGCAAAGTGAAAGCGAAAGCCGAACAAACGATAGCCGACGATATCTGGCCAATCGATGCGATGGTAGCCGAGTCTCAAAGCGAAGATTTGCCATTCGGTGACCATTTGATGAGCCGACACGTAATGACTCAAATAGAAAAGTTGCCTCTCGCTCAGAAAACCATCGTCAAAGGCGTTTACTTTCAAGAGCTCTCTCAAGAGCAACTCGCTCAGCAACTTGGCGTCCCACTTGGAACAGTGAAATCACGTCTGAGACTCGCTTTAGCCAAATTAAAAGTTCACATGGGGGAACAAGACCATGATTAAACATCACCCAAACGCGGCAATCTTGAAAGACTTCGTCGATGGCACGTTGGCTGATTCAGTTTCTTTGATTGTTTCTAGCCATGTAGAGCTGTGTGAACACTGCCAACAACAAGTCAAGCAGCTTACAGCTGTAGCAGCGAATAATGCTTTTGACGCAGAGCCAGTATTCTCAAGTGAAGATCTAGATAGCTTCTCAATGGACGACATGGACTTTGATTTTGACGCGATAGAGCAAATCACAGCTGATACTTCTCAGTCTGTTGAAGTGACTCCAGAGGTTCAGAAAGTAACTGTTGCTGACACGACATTCACAATCCCTCGCGCTCTAAACTCAGTAGCGAGAAAGGACTGGATGAACCTAGGCAAAATTTCACGAGCAAGACTCGATTTTGCTGACGAAGCACACCACACCAGCTTGTTGCACATCGACAAAGATGGACAAGTGCCTTGCCACACCCACAAAGGCTTCGAGATCACGCTTCTTCTAGAGGGCAGTTTCGAAGACGAAATGGGCGTTTACAACAAAGGTGACTTCATCTGGTTGGATGGCAATCACACTCATCAACCTGCAACAAAAAAAGGTTGTGTCTGTTTAACCGTTTCAAGTGATGCGCTTTACTTCACAAAAGGTGTGAGCCAACTATTCAATCCACTTGGAAAATATATCTATTAACCCAGTTGCAGGCTATAAATATACAGGATGGCATGAAGCTATCCTGTATATCGTCAATACATCTGAATAAAAACAACTACGGTGTCAAAGTAAAAACACACCCAGCTCTGTAAGTACGATTAGCAATGTTGAACTATAAGAAAAAGCTCAGAGCAAGAGCAAAGGAGTTGGCCAATGGAAAAGAAAATCAAAATCGGTATCAGTGCATGTGTTGCTGGACACAAAGTACGTTTCGACACAGGTCATAAACGCTCTCGTTTTTGTACAGACGACCTAGCAGACTACGTGGAATTGGAACCTGTTTGCCCAGAGATGGCTGTTGGTCTTCCAACCCCTCGTCCAACCATTCGTCAAACAAGAATGCTAGATGACATCATCCATGTTTCTCGCCCTGATGGCTCAGGTGATGTGACCAACGAACTGATCGAGTTCGGTCAAAACTACTCAAAGAAAAACCAACACATTGCTGGCTTTATTGTGTGTCAAAAAAGCCCAACCTGCGGCATGGAGCGCGTGAAGGTGTACCACCACCATGGTCGCGGCTCTGAATCGACAGGCATAGGCATGTTCACCCAACAAATTATGGACGGCAACCCGTTACTTCCCGTTGAAGAAAACGGCCGCCTTAACGATCCCATTTTGCGTGAAAACTTCATGACTCGAGTGTTCACTTACCAAAAATGGCTCGATCTTGTGGATGAAGGTGTGACCAAGCACAAACTGATTCAGTTCCACAGCGCCCACAAGTACCTCGTCATGTGTCACCACGTTGAGGGTTACAAAAGCTTAGGCAAACTGCTAGCGGGTAATGACTTAGAAATCGACGAATTGGCGGCTCAATACATCGAGGGCTTGATGACAGCATTGTCACATCACGCAAATCGAGGCAGTCACGCCAATACGCTGCATCATTTGCAGGGTTACTTTAAGAAACAACTGAGTAGCGCCCACAAACAAGAGTTGACCAACCAAATTGCAGCTTTTCGAGAAGGTGTTATCCCACTGTTAGTGCCGCTGACACTGATCAATCACTACCTGATGGAATACCCGAACGAATACCTAGAATCACAGGTTTACCTAAACCCGCACCCTCAAGAACTTAAACTGAGATACGGATATTGAGCGACATACTATGGATACGACGAGACCTGCGGATTCTCGATAACCCAGCGCTCGTCTCGGCAGTTGAAAACGGCGTAACAATCGCCGTTTTCATTTCAACTCCTCAAACGTGGCAGCAGCACCACCTTGCGCCAATCAAAGCTGATTTTATCTATCGTCATCTAAAACAACTCGATTCCCAGCTCGCTGAATTCGGCATAACGTTGCTTCACCTAAAAGCGACCGATTTTGACGACCAATCCAATCAACTCATCGATCTATGCCAGCAGCTTGATGCCAAGTGCGTCTACGCTAACTCTGAACCAGAGGTCGATGAACAAGCTCGCGATAAAAAGCTGATTTCAAGCGGCCTAAACCTGAAGATCAGCGATTGTGACGTTATGCTGCCACTCGGTAGCGTTCTCAACAAACAAGGCGAGATGTTCAAAGTCTTTACGCCCTTTAAGAACGCTTGGTTAAAAGAAGTTCAGGTGAAAGGCATCATCTGCAGTCCAGCTCCTGTCGAGTCAGCTGAACGTTCACAAACACAGCTTCCTGACGACTTACAAGCCTTAACCCTCTCTGCTGACTATGATTTCGATTTTCCGCGTGTTGATTCGAGTCGCTGGCCATTAAGCCAAGATGTATTGGGCAATGTGATCCCCAATTTCTTAGGCAATAAAGTCAACGACTACGCACGTCTGAGAGATATTCCCTCAGTTAAAGGAACATCGGGGCTATCACCTTATTTAGCGATTGGCGCCGTGAGCCCACGTTGGTTAGCGATTCAATTGATTCAGCAGCAACCCGATCTGTTATTTGATACGCAATTACCGGCCTTTTGTTGGCTCAATGAATTGATTTGGCGAGATTTTTATAAGCATTTGATGTTCCACCACCCTAAACTGGTCAAAGGTGCTAACTTTCAGCAAAAATACAATGGTTTAGATTGGTATCACGATCATCCTAGCTTCAAAGCTTGGTGCGAAGGAAAAACAGGATATCCATTGGTTGATGCCGCAATGCGTCAACTGGTTGAAACGGGCTGGATGCACAACAGACTAAGAATGGTGGTGGCAAGCTTCCTAACCAAGCACCTGCTTATTGACTGGCGTTGGGGCGAGCGTTTCTTTATGTCGCACCTTATCGACGGAGACTTTAGTGCCAACAATGGTGGCTGGCAGTGGGCTTCAAGTACTGGCTGTGATGCTCAACCTTACTTCCGAATTTTCAATCCAATCACTCAGAGTGAAAAGTTTGATCCAAAAGGAATTTTTATTCGTAAGTACATACCAGAGCTGCAAAATATCCCAGATAAGCATGTACATTTCCCACATGACTTTATCGCTAAAAACGGAATAGACAGCGAATACTGGCAACCCATCGTTGAGCATAAAGAAGCACGATTGAGAGCCTTAGCCTTCTTCAAATAATTAGAGTGAATATTATGGATAACTCTCTATGGCTTGATAACTTTCTCAACATGTATCGAGAACTCGGAACCGACAATTTCGACGTGCTTAAGACGGTTTATCACCCTGATATTGAATTCCAAGATCCGCTGCATCATGTCAGCGGTATTTCGGCGCTTACGCACTACTTCGAGAACCTCTACACCCAAGTAACCAGCTGTTACTTTCATATCGAACACACTTTCGAAGCGAACGACGAAGCTTCCGTTTACTGGACGATGCAATTTGCTCACAAGCAATTAAATGGGCAAAAGCCAATCGAAGTACAAGGACACAGCCATCTCAAGATGCTCGACGGTCAAGTGATTTACCACAGAGACTACCTCGACGTCGGTTCTATGTTGTATGAACACATTCCAGTACTGGGCTGCGCGATAAAATCCATCAAAAAGAGAGCGAGTCGATAATGCGTATTATGATTACAGGCGCGACCTCAGGTATCGGCCAATCCCTAGCTAAAGATTACGCTCAGCAAGGGCATCAGGTGATTGCTTGTGGCCGCAACTCAGACAAGCTGCAAGCCTTAGTTGACTCGCACGAGACAGACGTCGCGCATTCATCAATTTCACCGCTCTGTTTCGATCTGACTGATTACCACAACTTCCCAGAACTCGACCAAGACAAGCCGCTCGATCTGCTGATTTTAAATGCGGGTGATTGTGAGTACATCGACGACCCAGTGAATTTTGATGCCGAGCTTTTTGAGCGCGTCATCAACATAAACCTAATTTCAATTGGCTACGCCCTTAAAGCTTGGTTAAAAAACATCAAGCCCGGCGGCCGTTTGGTTTTAGTCAGCTCCAGCGCCAGCTTTTTACCTTTGCCAAGAGCCGAGGCTTATGGCGCTTCAAAGGCAGCCCTCACCTACTTAGGCAGAACACTTTCGGTTGATCTGGCAACGCACAACATTCATGTCTCAATTGTGCACCCTGGCTTTGTTGAAACGCCATTAACCGAGCGAAATACGTTCTCTATGCCTATGATTATTAGTAGTGAGGCCGCAACTCAGCGAATCGTAAATGGTATCGCTCAAGGAAAGAGTGAAATTGATTTCCCAAGACGATTCATCATGTTGATGAAGCTACTAAGAATGCTTCCAACTCCAGTTTGGCAAAAACTCGCTTCAAGGATGGTATAACAATGAAGAAAATCGCCATTATTGGTTCAGGTATCTCTGGACTCACTTGCGCGCATATATTAGATAAGCACCACGACGTAACAGTATTCGAAAAGAATGATTACGTTGGGGGGCACACCGCGACCGTTGATATTGAACATCAAGGCTCGGCGTTTTCGATAGATACAGGTTTCATCGTATTCAACGATCGAACCTACCCGAATTTCAATCAGCTTCTAGAACAACTCGATGTCGAAAGGCAACCGACTGAGATGAGCTTCAGCGTCCACAACACGACGACCAAGTTTGAATACAACGGCCACAGCATTAATTCGTTATTCGCGCAGAGGAGCAACATCTTCAAACCTCAGTTCTGGTCTTTAGTGTCTGACATTCTCAAGTTCAACAAACTGTGTAAGGCTCAGTTTGAAAGCAATGAATTCACACCAGACGTTACCCTCGGCAGCTTCCTACGCGATAATCAATTTTCCGACTTTTTCAGCCAGCACTATATCCTACCGATGGGCGCGGCGATTTGGTCGACAAGCTTGGAAGAGATGGAAGAGTTTGAGCTCAAGTTCTTCATTCAGTTTTTCTACAACCATGGATTGCTCGATATCGCGAACCGTCCTCAGTGGTATGTGATTCCAAAGGGATCGCGTTCTTATGTTGAAATCATCCTTTCACGCCTAAGTAAGACTGTTGCACTGAATACATCGATTAAACAAGTGACTCGCCAAGAAACAGGCGTCACGATTGAATTTGAAGATGGCAGCGCACAAGGTTTCGACGAAGTAATATTTGCCTGCCACTCAGACCAAGCCTTACGCTTGCTTGGTGATGCAACAGAACAAGAGCAACAGGTACTGGGCGAGATCCCATACAGCCGCAATGAAGTGGTTCTGCACACCGATACTCGCTTGTTACCAGACAGAAAACTGGCTTGGGCAAGCTGGAACTACATGTTGGATGGCGACAGTAAACGACCTGCCTGTGTCACGTACAACATGAACATTCTGCAAGGCATCGAAAGCCAAGACACCTTCTGTGTCACCTTGAATCAAAGCGAAGCCATCGACCCAGAAAAAATTATTCGCAGCTTTGTTTATCATCACCCGGTACTTAATTCGAACACGGTCGAAGCTCAGCACAAGCGTGAGCAAATCTGTGGCAAAAACCAGACGCACTTTGCTGGCGCTTATTGGTATAACGGCTTCCATGAAGACGGTGTCCACAGTGCACTCGATGTGACCAAACGCTTCGGTTTAGATTTGAGTACGAGTTCCGCGCTATGAACAGTCAAACCCTGACACCCGAGATGGGGATCGCATCCGAAAAGAGTGAAGAGCTCAGCGGTATCTATTGGGGTAACGTCAGACATCGCCGCTTTGGCGACATCACTCATGAGTTCAGCTATCAGCTGTATATGATGGGGTTAGATCTTGATGAGCTGCCCCAAACCACAGCGCGCAGTGCGCTGTTCGGAACTCGTTGGTACAACCCGATTCGCTTTGTCGAATCGGATTATCTCGCTGAAAAAAAAGAAAATGTCACCACGGATGAACCAAAATCACTTAAGCAACGTATAGCTTCCAAAGTGCAACAACTTGGTGGGGTTTGGTCTGATTCAAACCGTGTGACGATGCTGGCTCAGTGCCGCTGTTTAGGCATCTACTTCAGCCCAATCAACTGTTTCTTCTGTTATGACGAGACTGGAGATTGTAAGTACATGTTGGCTGAGGTGAGTAACACGCCTTGGCGAGAAAGACACTACTATCTCATCGACATGCACCAAGAATTGAAGGTAAAAAAAGAGTTTCACGTTTCGCCGTTCATGGATTTGAACATGACTTATTTTTGGAAGATTAAGCCACCAGCGAAACGCACGTTAGTTCACATCGAAAGCCGCCGAGACGACAAGCTTTTCGATGCGACACTAGCCCTGACGAAGCAGTCAGTAACCAAGACAAACATTAGACGAACGGTATTCAAGATTCCGGCGATGACGATCAAAGTCGTGATGGGAATTTATTATCAGGCTCTCAAATTATTCCTGAAAAAAGTACCGTTTGTGGCGCATCCAGACTCAACATCTTAAGCGCTTAAAACAGAAATCATTTCTAGCTTGGGTTCGCTCCAATCAAGGAGCTGAACTCAGCTTAGTTGGCACAAAATATTAGAATGAGTTATCAGCGAGGTTCACATGGAACAGCTTGCCAAACAAAACAACAATATTGAACAACAAGCTAAAGCCGTTGCTGTTTCAAGCAACTGTAAATATCGAGCTTTAATCTTCAAGGTGTTAGAAAGCCTGCAATTCGCGACGCTCGAGATCATTGAGCGCGACCAGCATTCGGTGTTCGGTGATCGAGAAGCAGACTTGAAAGGTCGAATCGTGATTCATGATGCGACCTTTTTTAGAGATGTGGTCATCAATGGCAGCATTGGGGCATCTGAAGCCTATATCGATGGTAAATGGACCAGCCCAAACCTCACGCGTGTGATTCAAATCATGGCTCGTAACCAAGCCCAATTGGATGAGCTTGATGACAAGACACAATGGATTTCTCGCATCAAAAACCTATTGCTGCGCCGTAAGAATGCCAACACCGAGCAAGGCTCTAAGCGAAATATTCTCGCCCACTACGATATTGGCAACGAGCTGTATGAGCGCTTCTTAGATAGCTCGATGCAGTACTCTTCCGCAATCTACAGCGAAGACGCAGAAACCTTGTCGAAGGCTCAACAAAACAAAATGAAAACCATCTGTGAGCGACTAGAACTGTCTGAGAAAGATAGCGTGGTCGAGATAGGCACAGGGTGGGGCGGCTTAGCCATCTTCATGGCGCAACACTACGGTTGCCACGTCACCACTACCACGATCTCAGATGCCCAACATGCACTTGCTGAACAGAGAGTAAAAGCGCTTGGTTTAACCGACAAAATCACCCTGCTCAAAGAGGATTATCGCAATCTCACTGGTGAGTATGACAAGTTGGTTTCGATCGAGATGATAGAGGCGGTCGGACATGAGTATCTACAAACCTTCTTTGAAAAATGTTCCTCGCTACTTAAGCCCTCAGGCAAGATGCTGATTCAAGCAATTACTATTGCTGACAGCCGTTACGACAAATACCGCAAAGGTGTCGACTTTATTCAGAAGTACATCTTCCCCGGCGGTTGCCTACCTTCTGTTTCAGTGATGACCCAACACCTTGCGACCAGCACCGACCTTGTGGTTCAAGAAATTGATGACATTGGCCTGCACTACGCTCGAACGCTGAATGATTGGAACATCGCCTTTGAAAATAGTTGGGAAGAGCTAGAGTCTCTCGGCTATTCAGAAGAGTTTAAACGCTTATGGACCTTCTACTTCTGCTACTGTGAAGGCGCATTCAAAGAGCGCGTGATCAGCACTCACCATGTAGTCGCAAGAAAACCTCGTTACTTTGGAGAAAAAGATGAAGCGGTTTTGGATTATTAATCTCGTACTGTTTCAAGCGACCTGGGTTTGCAGTGCTTTCTTTACCGCGCAAGCCCCGTTCGTCACACCACTGATTGTAGTGGTTCACTTCCTTCTATCACCGACTCGCAGTAGCGATTTGAAGATACTCATTTTATTACCATTGGGGCTATTGCTTGATAGCCTCTTACTCCACTTCGGCGTGTTTGCCGTCGACTTTGAAATTGCGAATCAATCGTGGTTCCCGGTGTGGCTTGTCTGCCTGTGGATCATATTCTTAATCAGTTTTAACCACAGCCTAAATTGGCTTTTAAAATGCTCGAAAGTGATCTTGTTTGTCATAGGGTTCGTAGCAGGTACTAGTAGTTATTGGGGAGGCATCAAAGCAGGTGCTCTTCTTACTACTTGGCCAGATGCATCGGTAGTTGCTGCCCTTGCAATAAGTTGGGGGATTTTGTTGCCCTTACTGGTGGCCGCCTACTCCAACTTAATACAACCTAAAATGGCAATAACGAGGTGACTTATGGCTTATCCACGCAACCCGACACAAACGTTCAAACCTGAGCGAGGTATTGTTCGCGCTCATCAGCAAGCAAAAAACACACTTCTAAGCTTTATTACTCTCCCGTTAATCTTTGCTGCGCTGTTATTTGCCGGACACGCTAGAGCCTCTGCTGTCGATGATCTGAACAAACGTGGTGAGGGTGAAATGAGTTACCTGTTTTGGACTCTCTACTCGGCAGAATTCTACGCGACTCCAACCAACTCCGAACGAGCTTTGAAGCTTGAGTATTACCGCTCTATCGATAGCAAAGACCTCGTAGACGCTACCGAAGATCAGTGGAACAAGCTTGGCTACTCTGACAGCAACATTCAACGTTGGTTGAAACCCTTGTACGCGATGTGGCCGAACGTGGAAGAAGGAAGCACACTCACGATTCGTGTCGCTGAAGATAACGTAAGTCGTTTTTATTTCGATGAACAACCGATCGGCACCATCCAAGACAAGCAATTTGGTGAAGCCTTTCTAGCGATTTGGTTGTCTGAAAACACCTCTGAACCCGGTCTTCGTAAACAACTTTTAGGTTTGAACAAATGAATCCAAAAACAACAATAATAAAATTTGCTCTGGCATTCTTTTCACTCACTTGGCTAGTGGGCTGTGGCTCTGCAAGTTTAGAAGACCATGTCGACACTACGCCAGAGCTCAAGCTTGAAACCTTTTTTAATGGCGAGCTAATGGCCTACGGCATGGTGCTAGACCGCTCTGGTAACTTACTGCGCCGCTTTGATGCCAAACTGATCGCGACTTGGGACGGTGACAACGGAGAAATAAAAGAGTGGTTCTCTTTTGCTGATGGCGAGCGCTCAACTCGCGTTTGGAATCTAATCAAAACGGGCGAAAACACCTATTCTGGGACTGCCAACGATGTCGTTGGAACCGCTTATGGTGAAACCCAAGGTTCTGCGCTGTATTGGAAATATGACTTAGAGATTGAAGTAGACGGCAGCACCTATGAAGTGGTGCTCGATGATTGGATGTTCTTAATGGACGATAAACGCTTGTTCAACAAGACTGAGATGTCTAAGTTTGGCTTTAAAGTCGGAGAGGTCATCTTATACATCGAGAAGATTTGATGTAACTGCCGTTTCTGATTCTTAGTTTTAAAACGATGACTACATCTACAGTACGTAACAAAACAGCCCACAACGAAAATTGTGGGCTGTTTTGTTTGATCCCTCGAATAGCATACCTGCATGCTCAAGCCATTGTGCTAAGATGCGCCACCAGCATACAAATGGACTAGACTGACACTAAGCAGTCCCCATTTGTTTCGCTAAGCGTAGATTCCCTACCATGAATAATTGAAAAGGCTTTAAAGCATGAGCAAGTTGACCTCAGCGGAGCGTAAAGCTCGCGACAATGAACGTTTCTCACAACGCGTAAACGACCGCAGAGAAAAAGGTGAAGACGTAGTTGCTTACGCACTGACCAACAAAAAAGCTGTAAAATTCCTGACTAAGTCAGAGAAAAAACGTTTCAACGAAACGAGAGCGACTCTGCAAGAAGAGAAGCGAGTGAAAGAACAAGAAGAGCTTAACCGAATCGAAGACGCGTTCACGATCAAACAGTTCGACGACGAATAATCACTTATGATTACTCAAAAGCGCTGGCTCTATGCCGGCGCTTTTACTTGTTAGTTCGTTGTTTTTTAACGCTGTTATTTCTTGCTAAACCCGTCGATTCTTAACGGCTTTCCCCCACTCTCTTAGCTCAGCCTTACCGCTCGACCGATCACCCAAGCTATTAACCTATCAACCTATCAACCTATCAACCTATCAACCTATCAACCAGGCTATCGATCAACTTTAGCCATAGATCTCAGAAAATCTTAGCCTAGCCCCTTACTATCTCGAATCAACTCTACAAATTGAAGACAGTATGATTTTAATTACCGGATCAAGCAGCGGTTTAGGCGCAGCTCTCGCGAAACAATATGCTAACGCCGACGCTCAGCGCGTAGCCATTACAGGTCGCAATGCACAACGTTTAGCAGAAGTGGCGCAAGGCCTACCTGCGAATACCATTAGCCAAGCGTGTGATCTCTGTGACCCGCACTCAGTGAGCGAGTTATTGGATGCGTTACCTGAAATGCCGAAGCTGGTGATCCACAGCGCTGGCAGTGGGTACTTCGGTAAGATAGAACAGCAAGATCCAACCATCATCAGCGACATGCTGAAGAACAATATCGAGTCTTCGATCTTTTTGATTCGCGAGCTTGTGCAGCGCTACAAAGATCAATCGGTCACCATTGCAGTGGTGATGTCGACGGCGGCCCAAGGTGCTAAAGCGGAAGAGTCCACCTACTGCGCGGCAAAATGGGCCGTGAAAGGCTTTATCGAATCGGTGAGGTTGGAGCTAAAAGGTCACCCGATGAAAATCGTGGCGGTTTACCCTGGAGGAATGGCGACCGAGTTTTGGAATACAAGCGGTAAAGACATGGATACCTCGAGCTTTATGACCGCGCAAGAAGCCGCTCAGATGCTACAACAGGCGTTGACCAGCACAGAGCATGGCTTCGTATCAGACATCACGATAAACCGCGGCTAGTGCTTAGATAGAGCTACAAGGAAATAGAGCCGCGAGACAATTATTTGTGAGGGTGAGCATGAAAGTGTGCGACAATGCTCGGCGTAAATTCATATTCAAGGTTTATTATGAAACTTCTAGTTCGTAACCTATCGCGCTCTACATCTGAGCAAGACATCCGTGTGCTATTTTCTGAGTTTGGCTCAGTAAAAGAGTGCAGCCTAGTTTTAGACCAAGAAACTGGCGACTCAAAAGGCTTTGCTTTTGTTGAAATGCCAGAGCAAGAAGAAGCTAAAGCGGCACTAAACAAGCTGAACTTGTCAAAGCTTGGCAAAAACACGATTCGTGTAAAAGTAGCGAACTCTTAATCGAGTCAATGCTTCATAAGCCGCATGGCTTAGCTTAACAGCAGCACAGATGATAAAGCCCGTAACGATATGACGTTTTCCAGCGCAATATCGTTACGGGCTTTTTGCTGCTCGCAATTCTCTTTTCACACAATTTGAATACGCCTACAGACCTTCATGTTCATCAATAGCACGTCTTGCTTCGGCCATTGAACATCCAGATTCCATCACCAGCTGAGCCACAGTCATTGAAGGTGTAGCGGCCAACAGAGATGCCAAACACACCACGGGTTTAGGCAGCACTTTGTCGATTGCAATTGCTATCCAACCGTCTTTTTCATGGGTTAACATCGTTTTAAATTCAACGAGTTGATACTCTTGAGCGACCAACAGCCAATTACGCGAACGACGAACTCGTTTCAACTGACATCCACATTCCGCAGCATTCACCATCACTTGGCTTTTATCACTCACACGATGTACAAAACTATTCAATGGGACGCTAAACATAACTCTCTGCTAATCAATCTATTCCTACCATTCAAGAGCTCTCTACCTATCTCTCAAAACTTTCTAACTGTCACTCAATTAAAACCGTACGTAGGATTACACAGACACAAAAAAACCGCCAGTGATGCACTAAGCAACCTCGCGGTTTTTGGATGTTAACGTGTGTGGTTTACGCTTTAGTTTCTACCACAATGTCCGTTTTTACCGAGTTCGCGATAAAGCAGTTTTTGTGCGCCAAGTGGTGCAGTTTGTCGAGCTGCTTGGCGGTGGGCTTTTTGGTACCTAAAAACACAATTTTAGGGCGCAGAGTCACCTTAGTGACCGATGAGCGGCCAGATTCATCTTCTTCCAGCACACCAATCGCATCATCGACATAGGAGTCGATCACGTACTTCTGCTTTGCGGCAATGCCCAAAAACGTCAGCATATGGCAGCTAGAAAGTGCCGCGATAAACGCTTCTTCTGGATCAACATTCGCTTCCACCGAAAACGGCAGTGGCACAACATGTGGAGAGGACGAAGCAGGCACAGTGACACCACCATCGAACTCCCACGTATGACCTCGACTGTATTGATTGTCGCTAAAGACTTCATCTTCTGCTTTTTTCCAGCGAATGATCGCTCCGTATTCAGACATAATTCCTTCCTTTTTTATGCTCAATAAATTAACGATCAGCTGGATGATTGACACCATCGTTGGTCACCACATCACCAATATCAAAAGGGTTCACCCCTTCCAAACAACCAATATTGAACCCGTATTCATTTGGGCTAGAGCGACGTTGATGGTGGGTATAGATACCGCAGTTTGAGCAAAAGTAGTGCTTCGCGGTGTTGGTATTGAATTGATATAACTTGAGATGCTCGGCACCTTTGAGGATCTTGATACCATCCAACGCAACAGAACCAACAATCGCGCCTTTTCGACGACAGATAGAGCAATCGCAGCGACGTGGTTTTTCTATCCCGTTAGGTAAGCTGAACTCTAGTTCAACCGCACCGCAATGGCAGGTTGCCTTGTGAAAAGGTTGGATAACCGTATCTCCGACGACTTTCATTTTTCTCTCCAATCACATCCTTATGTTGGTCGTATCATAACCAGTTCAATGTTCTCTGTCCGTACCCGGGTGTTGAGTTCGAGAGATCTGTCATGCGCTGCTTCTCGGCTAATCTAACTAGACTTTTCAACCAAATCGCCAAACCGCTCAAACAAGAAATCAAGAAACAACCGGATACGCTTGGGCTGATATTTCTTGCTGATGTACACCACATTCAAATCGGCACTCGACACCGACATCGCGGTGTTGAAGTTCTTCATGTAGCCATTAAGCAGCGTCACAAGGCGCTGGTTATTGATGTCGCCTTGCACATCCAGTACCGATTTAAGAGCAATGCCCTCGCCTTTTAATGCCCAGTAGCGAATCACTTCGCCATCGTCTGAAAATCGCTTTGGAACAACAGTAATCGACTTCTTCATATCATGATCTTGGAAGTGCCATGTCTTGAGCTCTTCATTGCTGCGCAGCATAGCTAAACAATCGTGATCAACCAAATCTTGTGGTGTTAACGGTGTTCCATGCTTGGCAAGATATTCAGGAGAAGCACACAGCACACGTCGGCTTGGTGACAAGCGTCTGGATATCAAACTGCTGTCGACCAATTCACCATAACGGACCACGATATCCATGCCAGATTCAGCAATGTTCGAGAGGTTATCGTTCAAGTAGAGGTAAGGGATCACGTCGGGATATTGCTGACAGAACTCAGAGAGAATCGGAAGAATGTACTGCTTTCCGATGTCTTTCGGCGCGGCGATTTTGAGTGGACCTTTGACCTCTTTGACGCCATTTTGGATCAGGTTTTCGGCCTCACTGACATTATCCAATATCTCCAGACACGCCTTGTGATACAGCTCGCCAGAGTCGGTTAAAGACACATGGCGCGTACTTCGATTCAACAACTTCACACCATATCGCTCTTCCAGCGCTTGAAGCCTTGCTGTCATGGTCGCAGGTGATAAACCCAGTTCGCGCCCAGCCGCAGCTAACCCATGATGCTTAACAATGCTCACGAACATCGCCATATCTGAAAACTTATCCATACGATTCTCGCTTCCGTCTCTTCGTCTTACTTCTCGATCTTAATGCTCGATCTGAATACTCAGCGACACTATTCAGATTAACCGAATAATGAATTTATATTTTAACCAATTATCAAATTTAGTCGAATAAATATAATGACAAACATCAACAGAACAACGCAGGAATTCAGAGCATGACTAACGAATCGACTAATCAAGAGCAACGCACTTTCGTCATCATTGGTGGCACATCAGGCATCGGTAAAGCACTCGCGATGAAATTGAGAAACGAAAACAACACAGTACACATTGCCAGCCGACACACCGGCGTTGATATCAGCAATGAGAAATCGGTTTGTGAATACTTCGAATCGATCGGTGCATTTGATCACTTGGTGATAACCGCGGGTTCATACGCCCCCGCAGGAAAAGTGACAGACGTTGCTATCGCAGACGCAAAAGCAGCATTTGATACCAAGTTTTGGGGAAGCTTAAACGTAGCCAAGCACGCCGCACGTTACATGACTCCAAACGGCTCAATCACGCTAACCACGGGCATGCTGTCACGCAAAGTGGTTGCTGGTACTTACGTAAAAACCGCGATTAATGCCGCGCTAGAGAGCGTAACTAAGGTACTTGCCAAAGAGCTATCACCGATTCGAGTCAACGCGGTCAGCCCCGGCCTTACGGTGACCGAGGCTTACAAAAACATGGATGATTCAGCTCGTACAAGCATGTACGACAACGCGAAAAACAACCTACCAGCAGGCAAAGTCGGAGAGGCTAAAGATATCGCAATGGGCTATCTATTCGCGATTAACAACCCATACGTAACGGGGTCAATCATCGACATCGATGGCGGTGCTCTACTCGGCTAACACTTCGCAAAGAAGCAAAGAAGCAAAGAAGCAAAGAACAATCGTTAGGGCGTGTATCTAAACGTCCTAACAAACAAGAATTAACACAGGTATTTCACTATGAAACCAGAAGCGATCCATAAAGAAAAGATCCCATTCCAAGTTTGGATACTGACACTCGCAGCTTTTGCCATCGGCACCGCTGAGTTTGTTATCGCAGGCATCCTTCCACAAATTGCCACATCCCTTTCGATCACCGAAGGTCAAGCCGGCTACCTAATCAGTGCTTACGCATTGGCTATCGTTATTGGTGGCCCGATCTTAACCATCTACCTCGCACGTTTTAACAAGAAGATGGTACTGATTGGCTTAATGGCTTTGTTCATCATCGGCAATATCTTGTCAGCCTTAGCTCCTAGCTACCCACTTCTACTTGCAAGCCGCGTTATCGCAGGTTTAGTGCAAGGTCCTTTCTATGGCATAGGTGCAGTTGTCGCGACCAATTTAGTGTCTGAGAAAATGGCAGGTCGTGCTGTTGGTCAGATGTTCGCTGGCTTAACGCTCGCTAACGTTCTTGGGGTTCCCGCAGGAACTTGGGTGAGCTTGCAATTCGGTTGGCACACCACTTTCTTTACCGTGGCAGCACTTGGCACCATCGCCATGATTTCAATCTTAACGTCAATAAAATCTTCAGGTCACAGCGAAGCGAAAGACATCAAAACTCAGCTGTTGGCATTCAAAAATCCAATGCTTCTCATCAGCTTGGCGATCACCGCTTTTGCTTGGTCTGGCTTCATGACGCTTTACGGCTACCTTGCGCCTATCGCCATGCACATCACGGGTTACGGTCAAGAGTCTGTTACTTGGATCTTAGTGATTGTGGGTGTCGGCTTAATTATCGGTAACACCTTGGGCGGTCGCTCTTCAGATAAAAATCTAGGCAAAGCTTCAATGTATTGGGCAGTCGCGATGATCGCTTCACTGATTGTGGTAGGCCTAGTGGTAGACAACAAAATCCTATTCGTTGCAGCTGCATTTGTCTTTGGTATTGCATCATTTGCGAACGTTCCCGCTATGCAACTTCGAGTGATGAACCACGGTGGCGAAGGCCAAGAGTTAGCAGCAACCGCCAATATCTCAGCGTTTAACCTAGCGAATGCCTTCGGTGGCTTCCTAGGCGGCATGGTACTCGACAGCCAACTAGGCGCAGGAATGATTCCATTCGCAGCCTTTGTTGTCCCAGTGATTGGTTTGTTGCTTATTGCGAAAGCCAACCGAGCTGAAAAGCCACAAAACGACTCTATCTTCAGCCCTGCGGAATCGAAATAGTGACCACCGCACGCTAAATCAATCAATACATTACCGACACAAGGTAAATACCATGAGCAAATTATTCGAAACAGCAGAACTCAAAGATCTAGAACTACAAAACCGTGTGGTTATGGCGCCCATGACTCGCGCTCGCACAAGCCAACCTGGAAACGTGCCAAATGAAATGATGGCGACTTACTACCAACAACGTGCCAGTGCAGGGCTCATCATCACTGAAGCGACACAAATCTCAGATGACTCTCAAGGGTACTTATTCACACCCGGCGTTTACACAAGCGAACAAGTGAAAGGCTGGCAAGGTGTCACCTCTGCCGCTAAAGAACAAGGCGCAGCGATATTCTGCCAACTATGGCATGTGGGGCGCGTGTCTCATCCAACCTTTCAAAAAGGCGAGTTGCCGATTGCACCTTCAGCACTGGCTCCGGTAGAAACTCAGGTTTGGATCTCTGATGAGAATGGAAACGGCAACATGGTGGATTGCATTCAACCAAGAGAAATGACCCAAGCCGATATAGATCGTGTGGTTCAAGATTTTACTGAATCAGCAAAAAAAGCGGTCGAGGCAGGGTTCAATGGCGTGGAAATCCACGGTGGTAATGGCTACCTTATCGATCAATTCTTAAGAACTAATTCGAACAAGCGCACCGACAACTACGGTGGTAGCCGCGAGAACCGACTTCGCTTTCTAATCGAAGTGGTGGATGCAGTCATTGAAGCAATTGGTGCTGATAAGGTGGGCGTTCGTTTAGCCCCGTTCATCACCTTCAAAGACATGAACTGCCCAGACATCGTGCCAACGATTCTAGAGGCATCAAAGGCACTGCAAGCTCGTGACATCGCTTATTTGCACCTTTCAGAAGCCGATTGGGATGACGCACCGGTTATCCCTGAAAGCTTCCGAATTGAGCTAAGAGAGTTGTTCTCTAACACCATCATCGTCGCTGGCAGTTACACACCAAAACGCGCCGAAGAAGTGTTAAGCAAAGGCTACGCCGACCTTGTCGCATTTGGTCGCCCATTCGTTGCGAATCCAGATCTCGTTTCACGCCTACAAAACGGCAGTGAACTATCCGATCTTGATGGCGCCACTCTGTTCGGCGGCAACGAAAAAGGCTACATCGATTATCCAGTGTTGTAGTGAATCTTAAATTGATAGAACTGCCTTAGATTTTCCTTCAGGCAAAAGAAAGGCTCGCATGACTAGTGCGAGCCTAATGCAGTTTAGGGGGTAAACCACAATCTGATATTAATCTGGGACTAATTATTTAACTTATGAGCCATTATGCACTTGTGCGCATTGATATTCTATTTTTAAATGATTCACTGCAATTAATCAATCGATAAAAGTTAGCGTTTGGTCAATTTAAACCACATAGATAACAGTGGTTTAGTTAGTGATGTCTAGAAAACCATCATAAAACCCATAAAAATCAGATCTATAAGCTTCTCATTTGCCAGTAGCCTTCACCATTAGTGGCGAGTTGGCTGTGTAAATAATCGAGCGTATCTGCGACCGTTCCCGCAATGCCTTGTGGTGGATTGAACAACAGCAAACCACTGCCGATCAGGCGATCATCACCCTTGGGCTCTCTAAGGCGAAGTTCCGACTTGATCGGACTTGGTAGCAAGCCATCTTTTACCGCTGTCACGCAGTGGTTCAAAATCAGTGAGCTCTTATCATCCGTGTAAAGCGGGTACCAAATTAATGCTGATACCTTCTCAGACTGCTGATACGCCTTAACCAAGGCATCAATCACCGCGAGATATTCAGAATCGGTTTCATAGGGTGGGTCGATAACAATCAGATGGTGGTTGTCATGTTTAGCAACGTCATCAGGTAACGCTTTGAGCCCGTCGCCTGCGGTGATAGTTAGCTTACTTGAGACATCAAGATCGCGTTGCAGCTTCTCAATATTGGTTTGTAATAAGTCGGCTTCATCTTGCTGAATGTCTGAAAAATAGAAGCTATCTTGGCTGCGGCCTTGTTGGTAGGTGATGGCTGCAGAACCCGGATAGAGAGAGATAAGTTGGTTCGGATTGTAGTATTCCAGCACCGACATAAAAGAAGCGAATGCCGGAGGAAGATAAGCCTTGTTTCGCCACAAGTACCCAACCCCTTCAGCAAACTCACCAGCATGATTACTTGGTGCAGTGTTGAGGTCATAACACCCTGTACCAGAGTGGGTGTCGATAACATTGAGGCGTGAATGTTGCTGCATTAATGACTGAACAAGTGCACTCAATACTGGATGCTTTAGCGCATCACCATGGTCGCCTACATGACATTGATGTCGATATTCCATTCCCTTGCCTCATTTCTACGAACGTCATCTAAACATACTTCATATCATGAGGGCTTGCCTGCTCAATCCATCGTTTTTTGAAATAGGCTCTCTTTTCTGTAACTGTTTGACTCTTATAAAAAATAAAGCCCCTCGTTTTGTTATAAACGAAGGGCTTATTGACGTTACTGACTAAGTCGTACTGTTAACCAATAGATAACCTAACGGTACTCGCCCTCAACTTCTACTGGCGCTTTCACTTGGTAGTGACAAGGCTGTAGACCAAGTAGCTTAGGCAGTGTGATACCGACAGACACTGAAGACCACGTACCGCTGACAATACCGACAACCAATGCAATTGCGAAACCTTGCAGTGCCGCGCCACCAAGCAGCCAAAGCGCTGATACGGTGATTAGGGTTGTACCTGAGGTCACCATGGTGCGTGAGAAGGTCGCTTTAACCGATTCGTTAAGCAGGTTATCAGTGTCACCATTTGGATTACCACGCAGCATTTCACGAACACGGTCGGCAATGATGATCGAGTCATTCAATGAGTAACCCAAAATCGCTAACACCGCCGCCAATACGGTCAGGTTGAACTCAAACTGAGTAAAAGCGAACAGACCCAAGATGAGCGTCACGTCATAGATGATCGCGGCAAGCGCGCCGAGAGCCAAACGCCATTCAAAACGAACACTCAGGTACAGCATGATCATTAGGAAACACACCAATACCGCCAAGCCACCTTGGTCAACCATGTCTTGACCCACTTGAGGGCCAACCACGCTGCTGTTGAGCACTTTTACTTGGTCGCTTACAGAAGACAAAGCATCCACTAAGTTAGGCTGTTGTGCATCCGTCAATTGGCTGTAACGCAGGGTCCAGCGATCTTGTTCTGCCATGCCAACAACTTGCACGTCTTGTTGGAAAGCCGCATCAAGTTTTGTTTTTAAACCATCTTTGGTTACTTGGTCAGAAAGCTGAACTTCGGCAACCACACCGCCAGTAAAGTCTAAGCCCCAGTTAAAACCTTTTACTGCCACCAGCATCACAGAGCTCATGAACAGCACGATAGAAATCACAGACATCACCTTACGAAGGCGAGTCATATTGCTGTCTGAAATATAGCGTTCTGAATTAGTCACTTTTGTTGAAGTTCTCATGCTTAAATCCTTACATCGTGGCGTTGGTCACGCCCCCAAGCCAAATTGATGATCGCGCGTGACGCAAAAATACCTGTAAACATACTGGTTAGAAGACCCAAACCTAGGGTCAATGCGAACCCTTGAATCGGTCCATTACCAATGGTGTACAGAGCCACGGCAACAATCATGGTAGTGACGTTGGCATCGAAAATTGAAGAGAACGCGCTATCAAAGCCACGGTCGATGGCACTCGCAAAGCTGCGCCCTTCTTTCATTTTGTCTCGAATACGCTCGAAGATAAGCACGTTAGTGTCTACCGCCATACCGACGGTCAGTACCAAGCCCGCAATACCCGGCAGAGTTAATACCGCACCCGGGAGCATCGCAATCAAACCGAATAGTGTGGTCATGTTGACGACCAATGCAGCGTTCGCAACCCAACCAAGGCGACGATACCATAGCGCCATAAACGTTAGAGTAAGACCAAGGCCAAGCGCCAAAGCAGCAAAGCCGTTAGTTACGTTTTCTGCACCCAGAGACGGGCCAATAGTACGCTCTTCAATGATGGTAACAGGCGCTGTTAATGAACCTGCGCGTAGCAGTAGAGCAAGCTCTTGTGCTTCTGCCATGCTGCCTGCACCTGTGATTCTGAAGCGGCTACCCAGTTGAGATTGGATGTTCGCCACACTGATCACTTCACTGGTTTTTTCGCTGTTACCCGCTCTGTCACGGCTGTATTCGCTGTAAACGGTCGCCATTGGCTTACCGATGTTATGGCGAGAAAACTCAGACATTTTCTTACCACCAGAAGAATCC
This sequence comes from Vibrio sp. 10N.286.51.E5, assembly GCF_041469125.1. Taxonomy (NCBI): domain Bacteria; kingdom Pseudomonadati; phylum Pseudomonadota; class Gammaproteobacteria; order Vibrionales; family Vibrionaceae; genus Vibrio; species Vibrio sp. 10N.286.51.E5. Next base: position 53,520 of record NZ_JBFRJZ010000050.1, read on the forward strand.
AACGTGATGTTTACTTCTGCACTGCCCATCTCACCAATGCCACTGCGCGCATCAATAATGTGTTCGCCACTCAACACAGCCTTGCGGTCGACGACCACACGGTTGCCGTCTGAATCTTTCAGGGTTTGAGTACTGCGAGTGGCATTGTCGTACACCGAATAGAACGCCAATGATGCCGTTGCACCAATCACGTCTTTCGCTGCAGCAGGGTCTTGTACACCCGGCAACTCGATACGGATACGGCTTTCACCTTGGCGTTGAATCGATGCCTCAGTGATGCCGAGCTCTTCAATACGGCTGCGCATGATTTGCAGGTTTTGCTGAACCGTTAGGTTACGTAGCGTTCTTTGCTCTTCTTCAGACTGAGTTAACGTTAGCGATTTATCTGAACGGTCACGCTGCCATTGTGGGAACTCTTCACGAATCAGTTTTTGTGCTTTCTCGAAATCTGCATCAGTACGGAAGTTAAATTCAACTTGGTTGTTCACCACTTTACCGCGTGCATAACGTACTTGGCTGGTGATCTCATCGACCACAGATTGCGCTTGTGCGTGGTATACCGGTTCCATGTCCACTTCTAGCAGGAACTGCACACCACCACGTAAATCAAGGCCTAGCTGAATCGGCGCGAAGCCCATGTCAGTCAACCATTTTGGTGCTGCTGGCTCCATCGCTAGCGCAACAGTCGCGTTATCCAATAGGCGCTCATTCAGCACCTCTTTGGCTTTCGCCTGTTGTTCTGCATCTTCCAAGATCACGACCAAACGGTTGTCTTTTTGAAATGCAGATTTGGCTTGGATGCCTTCGCTTGCAAGGTATTGGGTAATTTGACTCGCGTCGATACTCTGTTCAGAACGATTGTTAATTTGTACCGATGCATTCTCGCCATACCAAGAAGGTAAAGCACTCAGAACCATGATGATGATAGTGGCGATAAGTACCACGTATTTCCACTTTGAGTAGTGGTTAATTTGTTTTCTTGGAATGCGTTTTTTCACAGTCAAGATCTCTTATTTCTACCAATCACCGTAAATACGTGCTCAAAAATAGCACCAGAAAAAAGCAGTGATCGTGCATTTTAACCAGCTAGGATGACCAGTTATTTACTACGATTGGTATGGCTAATATTTTGCGAACACGAGCGATGGCTAATCACAACCAGAACAAGCTGATTGAAAGGTAGTGATGCTAAAACTGATGTCGCTATGTTTGTTTTGGTTAACTGGCGAGCTCAACGGGCACAAGTGACCATCGATACAACCAATTTAGGGTCAAACGATTAGCTAAGAAGTTCTCGGAAATGCGAGTATTGAATGTTGCCCTCTTTCCACCCAGCAAGCCGGGAGGACGGAGAACTCACAATACTGGTCCAGTGCAGCTTGGAATCCAACAACGGCGTGTTGAAGAGCAGGGAAGCCAGTATTGAGGGGGGAGAGAAGTCAATCAGTAGATGATAAGCAGGCTCAAGATCGGCCACGCTTTCTTGCTCGTTACTGAGCATACGTCTGAAGTTTGCTGCTTGAAGGCTTGATTCGGTGTCGTGATAGTTAGAACTGTCACCAGAAGGCACGGTGCCAAACTGAGTCTTATCGCACTCTAAGTAGCTCGACGGATTATCCGTATCAGCTTGTTTACAAAGATCATTCTGTGAAGATTGCTCTTGAGCCGAGTATATTTGAAATGGCTTAGAAGGAAACGAATAGCCGTTAGAATTCACTAAGCCAAAGCTCAGTAAAAACAACATTAAGACTAATCGGGTACCCAGTTTAAGCAATCTAATATCCAAACAACATTCTCGTAGATCGTCAATCTACAATACAAATGAAACGCTGTCTTGATTTAAAACATTTTTTTAGAAAATGATTCGATGCAACCGATTAAGCACCCTCGCAATTTAGATTTACATAGATCTAAAACGGCTTAACAACTGGTGATGGATAGATGTTATGAATAGTAGAAAAACAAGAAAGCCAAGCGGTGCTCGCTTGGCTTTCAGCTGTCTCTTTCTATTGGCTTCAAGCTTTAGGCTTTAGGCTTTAGGCTTTAGGCTTTAGGCTTTAGGCTTTAGGCTTTAGGACGCATGATGTTCTTAACCTTACGGCTATTTTCACCAAAGATGCGTTGGACAAATTGATTCATGTCTTCTGCAGTGATCGACCTCGCCACTCGCTCAACTTGAGACAAAGCTTCGATATCGTAACCATGAAGTAAATAACGAGACAGGTACCATGCTTGGTCAATAGAGCTCATCTCGAGAGGCGTGAAGTCCGCTTCAAACTGTTTCACGACTGCGTGCATTTCCTTTTCAGAGACGCCCTGTAAAAGGTCTGCAATCACTTTATCGATCGCCACTTCGACTTGGTCAACGTTCTCCGGCGCTACCATCGCCCCGATAACCCACTCACCACTCAGCTCACTATCTGCGGCTGCTGAATACGTATATGGCGAGTAATCTAAGCTCAACTCTTCACGAATATAAGCATCTAAACGAGCCGCCAGCAGTCGTTCTAGCAAGTTTTCCGTGAAGATATCTTTTGCCGTTACGCCTTGATCGGTTTCGGCTTCAGGTTCAGAGAGGACTCGTAAGATGTACTCTGCACTATTCACATTGTTGATCGCTAAATCAATGCGTGATTCAGATGGCTGCTTGTAAGCCACCTTAAATTCAGGAACCTCAGCTTTTTCTAATGGAATCGAAGCCAAGTATTGCTCAACCAAAGGCTTTAATTCACTTGGGTCGATGTCACCCACGATCACCAATTGGTTATGCCTCATTTGACCAAACAATTGTTGATGAAGATTAGCGACGTCTTCCACAGAAACCGCTTCAACACGTTCTTTATCAACAAAGAGGTGACGACTGTCTTGACGATAGATATTCTGGTTTCTTGCGCGCTCAAACTGGCCAACAGGGCTGCTCAAGAAAGATTCTTGACCTTGTACAAACTCCTGTTTCACTGCCTCTAACTGCTCGGGAACAATTTTAGGCGCAGTTATGAAGGTATAAAGCGCAGCAAACGTATCTTTAAGTCCGTCTTTATTGATATTAAATTCAATACCATGACGAGTATTACCAATAAAAGAATCGGCGCTAATATTTTCACGATCAAAGTACGCTAAAAGCTCAGAGCCCGTAAACTCACCGACACCACTTCGAGCGAAGGTAGGTAACGCAACCTCAACAGCTGGGTACAGGCTCGGATCCAAAGCGGCTTTTCCGCCGAGGCTCATGTACATCACCCCAACATCGTCACCTGCCTCATAATCACGCAGGTACCACATGTCGATGCCATTGCTTAACGTCCACTTTTGGATGTATGGGTCGACAGACATTTGTTCAGCAAGTACAACCTCGCCTTGCGAGCTAGGTACAGCAAAAGCATTGGCTGTTCCAATCGCAAGCGGCGCAACTCCCGCCTCGCTATACGTGGCTTTTAAACTATCGAGAGAGTTGATGATCGCTGTTCTGTCTTCAGAGTCGTCCATCCCAATAACAATAAAGTAATCATCAGAAAGTAGATTCTTGATGTTGTCGTTAATCACTTCAAGGCTCAAGTTAGCGATGAAAGCTTCCAAGCTGGCTTGATAGTCTTTCTGTGATTGGACGATTCGATCATTGACTAACGCACTCACTTTGTAATTCGCGTGTTCAACGCTGTCCATTTTATCCCAGTTATGCTCGATGTTATCCAGCAAGTCTTGGTAGTAGTACAGTTCACCAGCAATATCCGTTTCCGAAACACCAAAATCACGCAATGATGCCAATGTAGAAAGCAGATCTTGTTGGATAACTTCACGGTCTCCAGCCGGAAACCCAACACTTATTGACGAATAGTACAAAGCGCCCATTCGATAGCTATCAGACGCAATCCATTGAGTCGGTAACGCGGCATCATTGAACACCGCTTCTAATCGTCGTTGAATCAATTGTTGAGCGGTTTCATCTAACCTGCGTTGATTCTGCTGAGCATGATTTTCAACTATATTTGAACCGCGGTTAAACGTCAGAGTGATGCTTGGCGCTTCTCTTCCTGCGTACTCAACATAATCATCTTCATTGAATGAGGTCGTTTTCTGTTTCTCTGGTCTCGGCGTATCGCCACGCTCCCAGCTAGAAAACTTTTCTTCAATAAGTGGAATCACAGTTTTGATGTCCACATCACCAGAAACGACCAGCTCAACTATTTGAGGTTGATACCAAGTCTGATAAAAGTTGCTGATGCCTTGAGGAGTAGCATTCACGATCGACGATTTAGTCCCTAATGCATCTTGCGATTCGTACGGGCCGCCTTCAACGAAGTAATCATAATATATATCTCCGAATGACTTATCATCGAGGCGAGCCATACGGAACTCACCAAGAACCACGCCTTTTTCTTTTTCGACTTCTGAACTTGATAGATCCAGGCCATCACCAATGTCACGCATCCACGTCAAAGCAGACTGCAATTGGATGTTATCTGGCAAATCTAACTGGTAGACCGTCTCTTCATAAGAAGTGTAGGCATTAATATCAGCACCAAAGCTAGCGCCTGCGTCTTCGAATAGACGAATCACATCGTTCTGAGAGAAGTTTTTACTGCCATTGAATGCCATGTGTTCCAAGAAGTGCGCGTAGCCTTCTTGTTGAGAAGTCTCTTGAATCGAACCGGCGTGCACGACTAAACGAACAGATACGGATTCTTCATGATCTGGATAAACATGATAAGTAAGGCCATTTTCTAGTTGGCCTGAAGTCCATGCCGGATCCGGCTGGATTGGCGTTTCGGTAGTTTTTGATGTTGAGCTACAGCCAACTAAGGTGAGGCATAGAGCCGTCGCTAAATAATATGTTTTCATAACAACCTCTTAATGTCATTCATCGACAATATACAGATTGAGCTAACGATTATTATTTAATATTGAACCTGATGAGTATCTTTGTGATCTAGATCTTTATTTTATAAACCACCAATCGTTATGTAAGATCGCTGTGCTCATTTAAATAGGCATTTAGATAAGAGCCTATTAAATCGATTTTAGACTCGCTAACTACATCTATTTAAAATCAATAAGCTACATAAATTTCAGCCAGTTCTCTACATACCCTTAAACAACGCTTGCGAGGCACGGCTGATCGGTAGCTTTTCCCCTGACACATACGCCGACATCTGACCTGAGAGCCCTTTCTTCACCTTATCAATGGCCGACACTTTAACCACCACCGAGCGATGGATCTGCCAAAACTCATCAGGATTGAGTTGCGCTATCAACTCTTTTAGTGACACGCGAAGAATATACTCCTCTAGCGATCCCCCTTGACCCTTCTTAAATATAGACACGTACTTGTCTTCTGCTTTGAAGTAAGCGACATCATCGACGGCGATTAGGTGAATGTCTTCTCCGACACTGGCTTTGAGCCACGTGAGATACTGGTGCTTGTTTTGTTGGGAAGACGATTGTGATAGCTGTTGAAGCTGAGCCATTAACGCTGTGATATCGGGCTGTACTGAGGTGTCACCAGGCTGTTTTTGACGGCTTAACAAACGCGCTTGCACCTTCTGACATGTGGCCAGTAAGCGCTCTTCATTGATTGGCTTCAGCAGGTAATCCATCGCATTGTGTTCAAAGGCTTTAACTGCGTATTCGTCATAAGCCGTAATAAACACAATCAATGGCGGTGAATCTAGCTTGTTGAGTTGCTTCGCCAGCGAGATTCCATCCAGCTCTGGCATACGAATATCGAGAAAAGCCACGTCGGGCTTAAGCTGCTGAATACTTTGCATCGCCTCCAAACCGTTTTGTGCCTTACTGACGATCTCCAGCTCAGGCCAAACCTCAGCAAGGCTCTTGTCTAAGTGATGCCTTAACAGTGCTTCATCGTCTGCGATAATCGCCGTTACGCTCGGCTGTATTGCTGGGTTATTCATGGTTAGTCCTTTAAATTCACACTGTAAATCGTCTATTTTTCGTCACTGTTCTGTGCTTTCTGGTCTGCAATTCTAGACAACTGCATCAGTCAGCGGTAACAAGATCGTCGACACGACCCCGCCTTCAGCGTGTTCAGTAATCGTTAGGCTCGCCTTATCACCATACAGGGTTTCGATTCTTTGACGAATATTGCTTAACCCAACACCGTGACCCGTATTCGCAGAAGGCGTTTTCAACCCAGCGCCATTATCAGCCACTTCAATTTTTAGCTGCTGTGCTTGTTGAGTAATACGAATATTCACTTGGCCACCAGCGGCTTTGGGCTCGATGCCGTGCGTGAGTGCATTCTCGACCAAAGGTTGAATCAAGAACGGTGGAATCACCTGCAAATCGCTAATCTCGTGTATTTCAATCGAGAACGTTAAGCGCTCACCCAAGCGTATCTTTTGGATATTAAGATAAGCGTCTAACAAGTCGACCTCTTGTGCGATGGTCGATTGCTCGGTGCGGCTGTTTTTCAGAGTTACACGTAATAAGTCAGTCAGTTTTTCGAGCATCAACTTGGCTTTCGCGCTGTCACTCTCAATCAATACATTGATGGTCGCAAGCGTGTTGAACAAGAAGTGCGGTTCAATTTGGCTTTGCAGTTGTTTAAGCTGGCTTAGCACCACCACCTTTTCTTGGTCGGCCTGACGACGCTTGGCCACTTCCAATTCGTTATCGGCACGTAACTGCTGCTCCCGAGTATAGAAATAGTAATAGCAAACCGAACAGAAGATCACACCGAGCAAGACTACAGATTTAAGGTCCGAGATATTAGCCCCGAAATACCCGTTCAACCAATAGTGTGCGTTCAAGGTACCAAAGGTCATCGCAATCACCATTGAGATACCCACCTCAAGCGTTCGAGATGTCCTCTTAAACAACTTCACCAAGATGAAAGAAGAACCCACGGCGCTGTAGCCAAAGCCAAAACTGATTGCCAGGTTAACCGTTAATCCGCCGCCCCAAATCGTATGGGTTGTAATCGCAATAAGAACACAAAATAGCGTGGTGAACGCGAAACTCTTAATCCATGAAAATCGACTGTTTGAAGAAGTGTCCATTAAAATCGTCCTTTGATATTTAAGAGAATCATATGACTATCGGGTAAACTGGCGTAAGCAGAATCACTTTTACCACCTAGAAAGCGTGCAGCAAGTTCCAAATCCAACGATGAATTGCCATTATCTAAAGCCTGATAATTGAGCCACTGAGTCGCAATAAAACCGCCATCTTGAGGAGACAACATGACATCGAATGTTGGCGTGATATCTTCAAGCCAGCCATGTGTCGAATCCAGAGACCAATGAAACATGATGTTGTGTTGAACCAAATTGGCGTGCTGATAACCTTGAGCATAAGAACCTACCAACGAAGATGTCATCGGATTAACCGACAAAGACTCTGCACTTTCTATCGCGCTTTGCCACTCAGAATGACTCCAAGCACGGCTATCAAACCAGTATTCCAGCACCACATTATGGCCCGTGTCATTGGCCCATGTTAATCCTGCTAACGCTTGATAAGCCTCGCCCTGCTCTTCAAGATAAACCGGTTTAAGCATTGAATCCGGCTGACTGTAGCCAAGGCTTTGTCGCTGATAAACCACCGAGCCATGAAACTCCCAAGCGAGATTCAACACCGACACTAAACTCGCCCCAAGTAAGCCATGGCGTACATCGTCGTAATAAGCGACCCACTGATATTCGTGGTCGCCAACCAGATTGTAACGACGTATCCCAAAGCCTTGTTGCTGATTCTGCTTTTCGAATTCATTTACGTCTTGGGAAGTCCATGACGAATCGCTGTAAAGCAGTGTCCATTCGCCCGTCATATCGAACAGTGACGCTGAAGCCACACCGGCGCCCTCTTCTGCGACAATGCCAACAGGGTTTTGTCGGTAAGGCTTGATAATGTCTAACGGTCGGTAGCCATAACCAACACCCCAATCTAGGCGAACCTTACCGAGTGTCACATCAAGGTAGTGATCACCGAACGCTGAATTAGACAGTTCAACACCACCTTGCCAAAACAGCTCGCGCGCAATGAATTCCGATTCAAAGCTCGCGTCTTGGTCTTGAGGAGTATTAGTCAAAATATCATTGGCTTTCACGGCAAACAGGCCAAGCCAATTGCCATATCCAACTTCAAGATCCAACAAACCATTGAGTGACTGACGATTATAAGATGCAAAAGGGCTAAATGGCGACTCTCGCGATTCAACGGCTTCAGCACTCAGTTGCCAGTCCCACGCTAGGCTCAGATCGTCCGCTTGAGTCGTGTTACTCACACAAGACAATGCAAGAAAGCTAGCGATTAAAGGCTTAATGTGGAATCGACGACTAGAAGCTTTCATGGCACCCACCTAAAGCCCAGACACGCTATTACGTGATAAGTAAGCAGGGTTGTAGTATTTGTCCGCTAAAGCTTGTTCGCTTACCTCGCGGTACTCAATCACGGTTTTCTTACTTGGTTGAATCTTATCGAGCAAAGTCATCGAAACTACACTTGGCAAGCCATCTCGCACGCCTTCAGTAAACCAAGCTTGCTTGGCTAACTTACCTGAACGCAGATACAGATCCGCTTTAACAGGAAACGCTCGGTCTGCCGTTAACCACAGATCAATCGATTGATAGCTGGCACCCTTGGTTTTCGCCGTTAGCTTTAGATGATAAGTATCGAGTGTCTCGCCAGTCGACCTCTCAACCTGTTGCTCGGCAACCCACTTACCTTGGTAATCTTCGCTCCAAGTGAGCGTCGAAATGTCCCCTACCGAAGCTTCACCCAAGAGTTTCTGCATTGGTGTGATTCGGATAGGTCGGCGCGATTTCGGCATCAGTAACCAATAGTTGTCCTCTATCATCAGCATCTTTTGACCCGCCTCGACCGCCGACTTGAACACGACCAGCGACTCTCGGTTTGGTCTTGTGTAGACGTTGTATTCGCGGGTTTTGTCTAGTTGCTCGTCTTGATATAGCGCCACCAGAGAAACCACTTTAGACGCCTGTTCGCTGTTCAAGCGATAGCTATCCGCCTTGGCGATCATCTCTGTGACTTGTTGTGAATCGACTGCCCAGCTTGGTGTCGATGCTAGAACCAAAACCAATACAGAACCTAAAACAGTGAGTGAACGAGTAAATTTATACATAAACCAGCGCCTCCGTGATTGGCTTATTCACGCCTTTGCGAGCAGAAAAATAAGCAGCTAGCAAACATATCGTCAACACACCTAAAGTGGCGTAACCAACTAATTCCAATGAGAAGTAAATGTTGAGTGGGTAACCCTCGGTTCTGCCGGGAGGTGGTGGCATTTGCACATCAATCACCAGCAATAACACCGACACTAAACCGCTCACTAACGCGCCGATCGCGCTGCCAATCACAGCCAACAATCCCGCCTCTTTTAAGAAACCTGCGACGATTTCAGACGGGTAACTGCCTAGTGCCGACAAAGTGCCAATCTCACGAGTACGCTCGGTCACCGACATGGTCATGGTGTTAAACAAAGATACGAACACTACCAATGCCATCACTGCGCCCATGATGCCGAAGATACGGTCGTAAAGGTCTTTAACCTTGGTGTAGAAGAACGCGCGATCTTGCCATGGGGTGAGCTCAATATCTGAGCCCTGTTGACCAACTTGCTTGTCCAAAGCCAATTGGATGCGCTGTTGAACCGTCGAGGTCTTGCTTGTTTCAAATAGAAACACCGACAAGGTACTGACTTTGTCTGACGCTAAAAGATCTTGGGCAGTGATGATGTGTACGTATAACTGACGCTTATCCAGCTCAGGCACTCCTGTCGAGTAAATACCCTGCACCTTAAAATCAAAAGCGTTCAATGCGCCGTCACTGGTAGTCGCGAGCAGTGTCACCCAATCGCCAACGGCAACTTTGAGATTACGAGCAAGGTCAGTTCCCAGCATCACTTGTGGCTCTTGGCTGTCGTATCTTGGCGATTTCACATCCGAGAGGGTCTGACCGCTGCGCACATCTAAGAAAGGACCTTTCATGTCGAACTCACGCTCATTGACACCCGTTCCCATAAAGATGGTCGATTTGCTGCCGTTAGACACCAAACCACTAAAATAGACTCGTGGCTGCACACCACGCACGTCACTGTCGCCAATAATGCTCTTGGTTAGGGCTTGAACATTGTCTAGACCATTGCTCAGCGGCATGTCTTCATCTTGCTCAAAATATCCCGGTGTGCTCAATGTGAGATGACCAGTATCGCGCGCGGTCGATTCACGCAGAGATTCATAGGTGTAAAGCCCGTAGCCTCCAGCCGAGGTGAGTGCAAATACGGCGATGGCGATGATCAACACCGACAACAAACTGCGGCGACCGTTTCTAAATAAATTAAGCCACGCCAAGCGAAGCGATTGCAAAAAGCCAAACTGCATTAACTTGCCCATGAGACTGCCTCCTTGTTTGACACTGAAGAAACCAACTTACCGTCCACCAACTCAATCACACGGTCGCAACGGTTAGCCATTCTTGGATCATGGGTCGCAACAATAAAGGTGGTGCCAAACTCGTGGCCAAGCTCGTGCATAATATCGATCACGTTATTAGCAGTGTGGCTGTCTAAGCTCGCTGTCGGCTCATCGGCGATTACTAAGCTTGGGTTGTGGATTAGCGCTCTGGCTATTGCGACACGTTGCTGTTGGCCACCTGAAAGATTGTCTGGGCGATGATGTACATATTCGCCTAGCCCAACACGCTCCAACATCTCTTGTGCTCTGGTCTGCTGTTCTTGTTTCGAACATTGGTTCAACATCAATGGGTAGGCCACGTTCTCAAGTGCCGTCATCACTGGAACCAGATTGAAGCGCTGAAACACAAAACCCAGCGACTGACGACGAAAACGCGCAGCGGCGATTTGCTCAGTCGGATACGGTTGGCCATCAATATTGATCTGTCCTCGATAGTCCATATCCAACAAACCCAAAATATTCAAAAGTGTGCTTTTCCCTGAACCAGACGGGCCACACAACGCCACCATTTCACCGCGCCGGATATGTCCATCGACCCCGCTTAATGCATCAACACGTTGACCGCCCGTGACATATGCTTTGCAGATATCTTTAAATTCAATCATTCCTTTGTCCTCCGCTGACCCATAATTTTTAAGCGTTCGCAGTTGTTAATGAGCTTTAGTAAACCGCTATTTGGCTTTCGCTATTAGGGCTTTCGCCGTCATTGTCTCGATGTTGCCAGCATCGGTGTTTTCCATCTTTTCAAGCCACACCTGTGCTTGCTCGAAGTCCTCAGCACGAATCGATGCAGTAATGGCGTAACGGTAAATCCACGATGTCGCAGCGAAATGTTGCTGTTGGAAATCATCTTCCGCGAGTAACGCGAGGAACAGGTCATAACCACGATCGAAATGGTTAAACATGTCTGGCAGAGAGGTGTAAGTCACCGCTGCCATTGCACGGGTTAGGTAAGAATCTGGCAGCCCTTGAACACGAGGTTGCTCATGAATGGGTTGGTCTTCGTCTTTCAGCAATACCAATGATTTATCAATGGTTGATAAGCCTTTCTCCACATACTTCATCTTGTTCCAAGGTAAGAATGCATCACGACCCATTAAGGTTTCTGTGCTTCCTAGATAAACCAAAGTCAGTGGCGTCGCGCCGTCTTGTTGCAGCGTGTCGTTAAGGCGTTCATAAGCCACCTCAACCAAGTCTTCATTGCCTTGCGCCGCTTGGTTGTAGATATCGAGCACGTCTGAACTTGGGTTCGCCAAAGCTAACGACGGTGCAAACGAAACAAGAGCAACCAGTAATGAACGCTTAAGCAGAGAAGTGGTAGAGCCTGAATTAAATGAGTGTGAAGTAGTCATGATTTCTAATCCCTTTCAAATGTTGACGTTGAAAGGTTAACTAGAATTTGTCGCGCAGTTTTACCAATGCGACGAATGGTAATTATAAGGAGTGAATGGTTGAGTTAGGGCGTGAGTGGAGTCTCAACCTTATAGGAACTAGACGAACACTATTCGCATAATTAGCCATAGTTACCTCCCCCTCAATCTGGGTTCATCAATCTCTAGTTCTGTAGCAGAGGGGGAGAACTTTCTTTAGCACTGAACATACATCGACACTTTTAACGATCGATGTTCTATTCCTCCCCTTTCCACGATCAGCAAGGGATCTACATATGAATCAAGGGGAGGCTAGGAGGGGATTTATTTTTTTGGATTAACGCACTCGGCAGAGCTCAAACCAAAAAAATAGCCGCTAATCAGCGGCTATTTTCAATGTTCAGAACGAAGCTTGATGACTTCTACTTCTTTGTCTCTTCAACCACAGCTTTCATCAATACTGATGTATCCATGCGGCCTTGTCCTTCGGCAGACAATGCCTTGTATGCGTTGTTGGTCTTTTCAGTTAGTGGAAGCTGGATGCCTTGGCGCTCAGCTTCATCTAGGCAGAAACCTAAGTCTTTGATCATCCAATCAATGGCGAAACCGAAATCGAACTTGTCTTGCGCCATTGTGGTCGCGCGGTTTTCCATCTGCCACGAGCCAGCAGCGCCGTTTTTAAGGCAATCAACCAGAGTTTGGATATCCAAACCTGATTTTTCAGCAAGTACTAAGCCTTCAGATAAGCCGTTCAATACTCCTGCAATGCAGATCTGGTTAACCATCTTCGCGCGTTGGCCTTGGCCGACTTTACCCATAAGAACTGACGACTTACCGTAAGCTTCGAACACAAGTTGAAGGTCGTTGAAAAGCGCTTGTTCGCCGCCACACATGATGGTTAGCACGCCATTTTCTGCGCCCGCTTGGCCACCAGATACAGGTGCATCCATAAAGCGAATACCGGCTTGCTTCGCTGCAACTTCAAGCTCTTCAGACAGAACTGCAGATGTTGTAGTGTGATCGACAAGAATTGCGTTTGGCTTCATTGCTGCCAATGCGCCTGTGTCGCTGGTTGTCATGCTGCGTACGTCATCATCGTTGCCCACACAAACCAATACCACGTCAGCTTCCGCTACACACTCAGCCACAGATTCTGCCGCTTTACCTTGGTGTTTATCAGCCCAGTCTAGCGCTTTGCTGTGAGTGCGGTTAAATACCGTTACCTCAAAACCGGCTTTGACTAGGTGGCCTGCCATTGGGAAACCCATAACGCCTAGCCCGATAAAACTTACTTTCATTTCTTTCTCCTTTTATTTGACCAAACCATCACTATGAAAAGATCGAACACTCTCAATCAATGCATCAATAAGCAGGGTCAAAGCCTTTGGCTGATATTTTCTTTCTTTGTACACTAAATACGCTTGGCGATCACCCCGATGATACTCAGGGAGCACTTGAATCAGATTCATCTCAGGGGATACATGACGAAAAGGCAATGAAGCGAGCCCCAAGCCTTTTTGCGCTGCGGCCGCCACCGCATGAATATCGTTGACGATGAACTTAGGTTTAATCGTGATCATTTGCTCTAAGCGGTCGGATTTGTAGAGCGGCATATCAAACACATCATCGACGTTAATCCAGTCTTGTAGCTCTAGGTCGTCCGGTTTTTCTATTGTTGCACGCGAATCTAAGTATTCTGGGCTTGCATAAAACCCGTGTTTGGCTTTAAACAGCGGTCGAGCAATCATGCCTTCCATGTCCGAGATCTTAAACGTGATCAGTAAGTCACGATCGGTCTGTGGAATAAGCTGCTGCTGGCTAAGAGTAAGGTCGAGCTGAACGTTCGGATATTGAGTGAGGAATTGCTCTACCGTCGACCCTAGAAAGCCACTGTAGAAATTATGAGGCACGGCGAGCTTTATCTTGCCTTGGATAGCGTCACGCTCTTCAAGCAAGCTATTAAAGCCGTGATGAATCGACTCCATGCCGCTGCTCAGTGCAGAAAAGGCCGCCTCGCCGTCTTTGGTGGCCACCAGCTCACGACCTTTCTTTTCTAAAAGTCGGATATTGAGGCGATCTTCCAATGCAGTTAACCGACGCGACATAGTCGACACTGGCAATTGCAGCCGTTTCGAGGCCGACAACAAAGAGCCCTCTTCAACCACTGCACAGAATAAGAACAGATCATCAATGTTTCCAAATATGGAATTCATACTTCTACATGTGCCTATTTTTCTCATTAATGGATAAATATAACCTTATCTCATCAACATCAGAAAATCACGGGAGAAACACAGTATGAACAACAAACAATTTTGGGTAACCGCGATTTTATCTTCACTGACCATGGCGACCATCATGTCTGGGTTAATTTCTGGCTACAAAATGGGATTTAGCCCCGAATGGCCGCCAATCTGGATGCAAAGCTTTTTCATCGCTTGGCCGTGTGCCATCGTGCTCAACCTCACCGTGCTCCCTTTGATCAGAAAACTATCAGCATGGATTTGTCGCCCGAGAACGCTTTGCGAACCTGAGATAACGGAACGATGATCAAGGGCTTGTGACCAAGGAGCTATGACCTAAGTTCTGCCACCAAAGAGCTGCAGTCAAAAAGCTATGTTCACGGATAAGCGCCTGAATTGCAGACATAAAAAAACCGAGCACTAGGCTCGGTTTTTTAATAACTGTTGTTACTGTAAAGATTACAGCTCAGCGTTGTGGTAAACCTGCTGAACGTCATCACAGTCGTCAAGCATGTCTAAGAACTTCTGGAATTTCTCAGAATCTTCTTCAGCTACTGGTGTCGTTGTTTGAGGAACGAAAGTGATTTCCTCAACGTCTAGCGTTAGCTCTGGGAACGCAGTGTTTAGTGCAGTCTTCGTTTTGAAGAACTCAGTCGTTGGAGCGAATACAGTGATAACACCGTCTTCTAGCTCAACGTCAGTCACGTCTACGTCTTCCATCATTAGCGTTTCTAGGATGATCTCGTCATCTTCGCCTTTGAACTGGAATACAGCTTGGTGAGCGAACATGTGAGAAACAGTACCTTCAACACCGATTTTCGCACCAGTCTTAACGAAACATTGGCGAACGTCTTGGAAAGTACGGTTGCCGTTGTCAGTTAGACAGTCAACGATTACGCTTGTGCCACCTGGGCCAAAACCTTCGTAACGAGCTGGTTGGAAGTCTTCACCGCCGCCGCCGTTCGCTTTATCGATCGCTTTGTCGATAACGTGAGCTGGTACTTGGTCTTTCTTCGCTTTAGCAATCAGGTGCTTAAGAGGTAGGTTCATGTCTGGGTCAGAGCTGCCGTTCTTAGCCAGTACGTAAATCTCTTTACCGTATTTAGAATAAACTTTAATTTTTGCGCCTGCAGTTTTCGCCATTGAGGCCTTGCGCACTTCAAAACTTCTTCCCATCGGGATCTTCTCTCTGATTCAATTAACGGTGCAAATTCTAGCAAATTACTGTGTCATTTCAATTCTACAGCACTGCTGGGCAAGGTTTGTCTGCGTTTATGCGACACCCATTACCCGTTTGTATTTTTCTACAGACTGATCAAACCAAGCCTTTTCTTCTGGGTCACCTAGCTTCATTGCTTCTTCAACAATGGCTTCAGGGCCACATTTCGCTTGCTTCAGTTTCCATACAAGAAACGATGCTTGCTTATCCAGTTCGATTTTATTTTTCTCTCTGGGTGGAAGGAGTGAAAGGTTGATAGACATTATTAGCCTTCGTCTGTAATACACTTGGCCGAGAAATATATCATAGAGCAGCCTCATAAAACCAATACTATGAGTAACCGAAAGGGTTTATGAGACAAGAAACTAAGCAAGTCACTGATGCAGGTCAAGCTAGTTTGAGAGAAGTGACGCCCCATGATGCGAAAGTATTGCTTATTCGGCTCACCTAATGAGCCGAATAATGAGTAATCACATCACAAAGGCGAAAGAGTGATTTCTAATCTATGAAACTACTCACTCACCGCGAATACATCACAGCGTGAGGCGCAGATGAAATCATTTTTATGTAGGCCTTTAATTGAGTGGCTCCACCAAGTGACGGTGACTTTGCCCCATTCCAATAAGATCGAAGGGTGATGGAATTCTTCTTCTGCTAACTCTGACACTTTGTTGCTGAATGCCCATGCTTGTTTGTAGTTCTTAAACTTAAACACCTTCTCAAGCTGTGGGATGCCGTCTCTTTCCATGATCTGCCAATCAGACAACTCCAACAGTAAAGATTGTTGCTCGTCTTTACTTAGGGCAATCGCGTCGATACTGCAGGCTTCGCATTTTTGTTCATTCAACATTTGTTGGTTCCTTGGGTTCAAAAAGTGGTGGTAGTAACCCCGCATCAATCGCGAGATCAGCTTGCTGTAATAGGTTTTCCTGACTGATTTTGAAGAGCTCAGATAGCTCGTCGATCACGTAATATTTCGGCTGCATGATGTCGATGCGATAAGGAGTTCTTAACACCGTTTGCAGATCGAACCGCTCGCGAACGGCCAAATCCCCTCCCAACGCATACATGGTTTCCGCCGGAGACGAAAGGATGCCACCGCCATATATTTTCAGTTGTTGGCCTTCTTTTACTAAACCGAACTCGACCGTAAACCAATACAAACGGGCAAGATAAGCGCGCTGTTTTGATGTCGCCGCTTGGCCTAGTTTTCCATAATGCTCAGTGAATGCTGCGAAATCAGCATTAGTAAGCATGGCACAGTGACCAAAAATTTCATGAAAGAAATCAGGTTCTTGTAAGTAATCGAACTCATCTCGCGTTCTCAAAAATGTCGCGACGGGGAATTTCTTATTCGCGAGCAAATCAAAGAAACGGTCGAAATCGATTAACGCCGGAACAGGCTGAACTTGCCAACCTGTTGTTTCCATTAGCACTTTGTTTATCTCTGGAAGCTGGGGAACTCTGTCTAATGGCAGATCCAGCAGGGTCAAACCGTGCAAATAAGCATCGCATGCGCGGTCATTAATGACGTCCAGTTGCCTTTTCACTAAGTCATGCCAAATGGCGTCTTCTTCGAGGCTCCACTCAACCCATCCCTCTTGGCTCACGGGCTTAGAATGATATTGAGTCATTACACACCTCCTTTCGAATGTCTCACTTTAAGCCTATCTCCACTCCTTATATCCGCCAATTTGCGCGATTTTTCGAAATAGGCGATCGTGTAACATTTTATTTACACAACTCCGGTAACCCCTTATTTTGCTGATCTTTTGACTTTGTAAAACCTAAATACCAGACTGAAATCGTTAACTTTTTGTTAAAGGTAAAGGAATGCACGAGAGCAATAAGCCAATTTGGCAACCTAGTGACCAGCGTATCGCACACGCCAACGTAACCCGATTTATGAATAACCTCGATCAGCAGGGCGTATTCGAGCGGAAATTGAAAAACTACACGGAGCTTCATCAATGGTCTGTGGAGCAGCCGGAGTCGTTTTGGCATAACGTGTGGCAGTTTTGTGGCATGGTGGGTTCGCAAGACTGTATTAACAGGGTAGAAAGCAAGCACATCAAAACTCAAGGTGAAAGCCGCTGGCAGCAGCCGAAATCGAATCGCGATGCGGTGTGGTTTCCAAATGCTCAAGTTAACTACGCCGAAAACTTGCTGCATTCAGCAAAAGCGTTGCCAAACGAACTTGCGATTTGGTTTGAGAACGAACGTGGCAAACAGCAAAGCTACACATGGCAAACCTTGTGTGAGGAAGTCTCTAGCGTTCAACAATGGCTCGTGGAATGTGGCGTGCAACAAGGCGATGTGGTCGCCGCTTATACCCCTTATCTGCCGCAAACCGTGATCGCAATGCTAGCGACCACCAGCTTAGGCGCGATTTGGACATCAACCTCGCCTGATTTTGGCGTCGAGAGTGTGATTGAGCGATTCGGCCAAGTGAAACCTAAGGTGCTGTTCACCTGTGACGGTTACACCTTCAATGGCAAAACGTTCGATATGACGGGCAAGAACCGTGAAATCATCGAGCACTTAAACGAATTAAAACAGGTGTGTCAGATCGGCTATTTAAAGAACAATGATTTTGAGCATGACGTGTCACTCCAAAGCTGGCACAGCATCATCAATCAGTATCAGCCAAAACCTCTTCAATTTACTCGTGTCGGCTTCAATGAACCGTTGTTTGTGCTCTACTCTTCCGGCACAACGGGCAAGCCAAAATGTATTGTGCATTCTGTTGGTGGCACCATCATCAACCACCTAAAAGAGCATCAGCTTCATTGCGATATAAAACCGAGAGATCGCGTGTTCTACTACACCACTTGTGGTTGGATGATGTGGAACTGGCATGTCTCTGCACTCGCGAGCGGTGCCTGTTTGGTGATCTTTGATGGTAGCCCGGTTTATCCGCAACCTAACGTTCTATGGGATTTAGCGCAGCGCGCGAATGTGTCGCTGTTTGGTACATCAGCCAAGTACCTAGAAGCGATTGAGAAGGCGGAACTCTCACCAATCGACAGCCACTCTCTGCCTCAATTAAGAACACTGTGCTCGACGGGTTCTGTGCTTTACCCAGAGCAGTTCGATTACGTTTACAAGCACATCAAGCAAGACCTGCATTTAGCGTCCATTTCTGGCGGCACGGATATTTGTGGCTGCTTTGTTTTGGGTAACCCAATCTCGCCTGTGTATCGCGGTGAGTGCCAACAGGCCGGGCTCGGTGTCGACATCAAGGTGTTCAATTCGTCTGGTCAAAAGGTCAACCAAGAACGGGGCGAGCTAGTATGCACCAACTCCCTACCCAACTTCCCCGCTGGCTTTTGGAATGACACCGGAGAGCGCTATCACGGCACCTATTGGGATAGGTTTGATAATGTGTGGCATCACGGTGATGAAGTCGCACAGAGCGAACATGGCGGCTACCTGTTCTACGGGCGAGGCGACACCACACTCAACCCCGGTGGCGTGCGAATTGGTACGGCCGAAATCTACCAGCAAGTGAACACCATTGAAGGCATCATCGATTCGATAGCAGTCGGTAAAGACATCGACCGCAACGAGCAGATATGGCTGTTTGTTCAACTGCAGCAAGGTGTGGTTCTAGATGATGAATTACTGACAGCCATCAAAAGCAAACTCAAATCATCCTGCTCACCAAGGCATGTGCCAAGCCAGATATTTGCTATCAGTGACGTGCCAAAAACTCGCTCAGGAAAACTGGTGGAGCTGGCGGTAAAACAGGTGATCAATGGTAAGAGTGTAGAAAACCTCGGGGCTATCGCTAACGCCGAGGTTTTGGAAGAGATAAAGCGCGTTGTTTCGCTTTAGTGTTGAGCCTTAAAAAGTGGCTAACTATCTCCAATTTTCATTTGGCTGTCAGATAACACCTAGAGTAAAGGCAGCCGATTGAAAACCGAATCGAAGCCACTATTTAAGCTTGTGAATCCTCGCCTCAGTATAGCCCCGTACCTTTTCTAAAACCCTTAATGCGATCTGCTCATCATATTTAAAACAAAAATAGAAAATTAATCATTTTATAGCCAGAGATAATATTCACTAAAGACGAATCATTTATACCCAAAAAGACTCCACCGCTAGATTTTATCCAAGCATATGGATATTTAATCGAATTGCAATAACTCCCTTTTCCACAGCTCCATTTCTAGTGAAATAATAATTTGATAACTATCACATTTAGGACGGTTATTTTCCCATATTATTTCGGCATGTTAATTACTTAAGATTAATTAAAAACCTAGTCATTTTTATTAATAAGCTTGAATTAAATTATAAATAACAAGCGGTTAATCCCTACGTAAAATAAAATCATTATTAAATGATCGGAGACATTATCATGCGCATAGTATTAGCTCTAGGCGGTAACGCTCTTTTAGCAAGAGGCCAAGCATTAACGGCTGAGAACCAACGTGAAAATATAATCAAATCAGCAGCGAGTATTGCCGCGATCGCTCGCGAGCATGAGATTGTTATCGTTCATGGTAATGGCCCACAAGTAGGTTTGTTGATGGAACAAAACGCAGCTTACAACGAATATTCACCAGAGACGACCCCGTACCCAATGGATGTACTCGGCTCTCAAACCTGTGGCATGGTGGGCTACATGTTACAGCAAGAACTAAGAAACATTGACCCTGAATTAGACGTAGCGACGCTAGTCACGCAAACTGAAGTATGCAAAAAAGACCCTGAGTTTGCTAACCCGACTAAATTTGTTGGCCCTGTATATACAGAGCAACGAGCTAAAGAGTTAATGGCTCAAAGCACAATGCAGTTTAAAGCTGATGGCGAGTACTACCGTCGCGTTGTGCCTTCTCCTATGCCAAAAAGCATTGTTGAAATTCAGCAAATTGAAACTCTTCTAGATACAGAAAATCTTGTTATCGCTTGTGGCGGCGGCGGTGTTCCCGTGAGTATTGAACAGGGTAAGAGTACTGGCGTAGAGTGCGTAATTGACAAAGATCTTACGGCTGAATTACTGGCTGAAAAAATCCATGCCGACCTATTTATTATCTTAACCGATGGTTCGATTTTCCGTAACTATGGTAAAGAAGACCAAGCAGAAATGAAGCAAGCAACGCCAGCTGGTTTAGCAGAATTTTCATTCCCTGCTGGTTCTATGGGGCCAAAAATTGATGCCGTTTGTAAATTCGTTGAAGCTGGATTGGGTAATGCGGCGATTGGTTCATTATTTGATTTAGATAAAATAATTACCAATGAAGCTGGTACTCTGATTACGAAAGGCGAAGGTATTGTTTATTATTAATATAATCTAATAATAATCACCACTAATATAAAACCTTGGGTTAAATCCTCTTATTTAATAACGAGGCTTTTTATTAGGAGCATATTAGTGCTAAACGGGATAAATATTCACACACTCACTGCATTTAATATATTTAATTTTTGAAACCGCTTCTTGAAATAAGCGGTTTTGATAGCGTAAGGGAAAAGTATTTGCGTTTACATCAGTGAATCTACATGGAATCATTCGCATCCGCTTGATTCTCTGGCATCGCATCGATGAACGCGGGTAACTGATTACACGCTTCGACAATTGAGTTAATCAGCGGATAAGGTGACATATCAACGCCAAAACGCAGCGCGTTATAGACTTGTGGCACTAAGCAGATATCGACAATACATGGTGAATCGGTGAGGCTATACACCGAATCACCGTGTGTTTGACGATGCTTAGAAAGCTTATCTTCTAATGCCGAAAAACCTTGGCTCATCCAATAGTGAAGCCAATCCATTTTTGCCTCTTGCTCGCACGATAATTCTCGCTCCAAATACTGCAGTACACGCAGGTTATTAAGAGGGTGAATTTCTATCGCAATATCCTGAGCCATTGCCAACGCTTGATAACGCAGTGGTGTTTGCTCTGGAATCAACAAGGAGTCTGGGCTGCTCTCACATAAATAGCTTTCGTCCAAGTATTGCAAAATAGTCAGCGACTGATTGAGTTGAACGTCACCATCCACCAGCACCGGCACTAATTCACTGGCGTTGAGCTCACGATAATGTGGATCATGCTGCTCGCCGCCATTACGCACCAAATGCACCGATTTGGATTCATAGTCGAGTTGCTTTAGGTTCAATCCAATACGTACTCGATAAGCAGCCGAAGAGCGCCAGTAACCGTAAAGTGTCATGTTCTGATTCATACAATGATCTCGCTCGAGCTGAATCTTTATAATATGGGCTATAACGCTCGATATTGGCTAACTTTTTGGTCAATCGCACCAAAAATCGAGTCACCCGCCGCATCAAACATCTCTAGGCGAATCGAGTCGCCAAACGACATGAATTTAGTCGACGGTTTACCATCGCGAATCGTCTCAATCATGCGCACCTCGGCAATGCATGAATAGCCCACGCCGCCCTCGGCAATTGAGGTGCCGTGGTCAGTGCCTTGCTTATTCGATACCGTGCCTGAACCTATGATCGCGCCTGCCGACAGTGGACGAGTCTTCGCAGCATGGACTACTAGTTCAGCAAAGTTGAAAGTCATATCGACGCCCGCATTCGGGCAACCAAAAGGCTGGTCGTTGTAGGTCGATATCAGCGGTAAATGCACCTTGCTGCCTTTCCACTGTTCACCAAGCTCGTCAGGTGTAACTGCGACCGGAGAGAACGCAGAAGACGGTTTAGACTGGAAGAAGCCAAAACCCTTAGCAAGCTCCGCCGGAATCAAACCGCGCAGCGACACATCGTTCACCAACATCAGCAAGCGAATCGAGTCGTGCGCTTGTTTAGCGCTAGCGCCCATCGGTACATCACCGGTCACAATCGCAACCTCACCTTCGAAATCGATGCCCCACTCGTCGCTGGCAAATTCGATATTGTCACAAGGGCCGATAAACGCATCTGAGCCGCCTTGATACATTAATGGATCAACCCAGAAGCTTTCTGGCATTTCAGCACCACGCGCCTTACGCACCAGTTCAACATGGTTTACATAAGCACTGCCATCCGCCCATTGATATGCGCGTGGCAGAGGTGATTCACAATACTGAGATGCAAACACTTCACTGCCAGTCACATGCCCGTTGTTTAACGAGGTGTATAACTCTTGTAACTGAGAAGCCACGCTGTCCCAGTTATCCAATGCTACCTGCATGGTTGGCGCTAGATGCATCGCATGGAAAATTTCGGTTGCAGCTACACATTGTTTAAGATCTTTACTTACGACCATCAATAGACCGTCGCGAGTGCCATTTTTCTTGGTTGCTAATTTCATCCTTGTCCCTTACTTCTTATCGTCAGCCATGGTTTGAGAACCTGTCTCTTGCAAACCAGTGTCTTGCCAACTGTAGACATATTCTTTGTTCTCAACGCTATCGAGTTCATCAGAGAACTGCAGCGCGTGGCGAGTATCGATCATCACCGCGACTTCATCAGTGAACTTTTTCTTATACGCTTGCCCTGCCTTAAAGGCTTTTGGGTGAGGCCCATGCGTGAAGCCTGCAGGGTGGAAGGTCACCATGCCCGCTTCAATGTTATCGCGGCTGAAGAAGTCACCAGCGTGATAGAACAGCACTTCATCGTAGTCGTCATTGTTGTGATAGAACGGCACTTTCAACGCACCTGGATCGCTCTCAATCGGGCGTGGCACAAAGGTACACACTACAAAGCCTGCGCCAACAAAGGTCGTATGCGCAGATGGTGGCAAGTGGTAACGATGTGACATCAGCGGTCTGATATCGCGCCAATTCACTTTCACCACAGCCAAATCCCCATGCCAACCAATCGCGTCTAAAGGATTGAACGGATAAGTGATCACACTGACTTTGTCGTGGCGTTTCACCTGAACTTGGGTTTGATCTTCGGAGTACTGAGCGCGGAATTGATCGTTGATCGACGGGATTTCAAGAACCGCTGGATCAAACACCGCGTGATTACCGACCATGCCTTTCTCTGGCAGGGAGTAAGCCGCGTCTGTGTTCTCAATCATCAAGATGAACATCGGCTCACTTGGCTCTAAACGCCAGTTGGTTGAGCGCGGGATCATCACGTAATCCCCTTCACTCACGGCTAGATGACCATAGTCACAATAAAGATCGGCGCTACCTTGGTGAATGAACAGCAGCTCATCACCATCAGAATTACGCACCAAGAAATCCATCTTCTCGTCCATGCGCCACACTCGGATTTTGCAGTCAGCGTTGTGCAAAAGATGAGGCACCGCCCAAGGGGTTATCTGGCTGGCTTTTTCCACCAGCGTAAAATCAAAAGCGCGAGGGCGTAAATCACCTTCCCACTCCGACCAACCTGTTGGGGCATGCTGGTGATGAAAATGAGCGGCAGGGCCGAAGAATCCACTTCGGCCCGCCTCTCGCTCATAAATTGCCTCTTCGGGGAAGTCGGCATGCGCTTGTTTAGAGCACACCCCCTCCCGATGAGGAAACGAGATCCATTTATGCATCGTCTAATACTCCTCGACGAATCTGGTCCTCTTCAATCGATTCAAACAGCGCCTTGAAGTTACCTTCACCAAAGCCTTCATTGCCTTTACGCTGAATGATTTCAAAGAACACAGGCCCGATTACGGTCTGCGTAAAAATTTGCAGCAAAATGCCGTCTTTGGTCGGTGCGCCATCAATCAGAACACGCAGGTCGCGCAGCAGATCGGTGTCTTCACCGTGGCCTTTCACACGATCGTCAACTTTCTCATAATAGGTATCTGGGGTTGGCATAAAGTCCATACCGCGATCACGCAGAGTCTTCACGGTTTTGTAGATATCATCGGTGGCGAGTGCGATGTGTTGGATACCTTCGCCGTTGTATTCACGAATGAACTCTTCAATTTGTGATTTGTCGTCGGAAGACTCATTGATAGGGATACGAATCTTGCCACACGGTGAGGTCATGGCGCGGCTCACAAGGCCTGTCAGCTTACCTTCAATATCGAAGTAGCGAATCTCACGGAAGTTGCCCAGACGCTCATAGAACCCAGACCATACATCCATATTGCCTTGTTTCACGTTGTGCGTGAGATGGTCGATTTCATACAAGCCAACATTAGCTTCGGCCATGCGCTGTTCCGCATCGTCATAGAATCGGAAATCGACGTCATAGATGCTCTGCTTGCCATAACGATCCACAAAATAGAGCAGGCTTTCACCGATACCGTAAATGGCAGGAATGCTTAGCTCCATCGGCCCTATTTCTGTTTTGTACTCTTCACCACCGCCCTTAAACGCTTGTTCCATTGCAGCTGTCGCTTCGTTGACACGAAAAGCCATGCCACACACCGATGGCCCATGCACTTTAGCGAACGCTTCCGCTTGGCTGTGCGGTTGTTCATTAACGATGAAGTTGATGTCACCTTGTCGATACAGCCAAGCCTCTTTTGAGCGATGCTTGGCGACCTCAGCAAAACCAAGTGACACAAACAGTGCTTTAAGTTGCTCAATTCCCTTGTGGTCAACGGCCGTGTATTCAACAAACTCGAATCCATCCGTGCCAAGCGGGTTGTATGTATCCACCATGAACTTTCTCCTTGTACCTATTGGTTTTGTATTACGTGATTTTTGTCCTTAATTAAATTTGGCCCACAAGCGGAAATAATGGAATGGATGGAGGAAAATGGGCAATTTCGATGAAATCCCATCAATTTGTAAAATAATTGTTACACACAAACCATCACAACAGGAAAGTGAGTGCTATCAAGGGATTGAAAGATGGTGGTTTGATTTACAGCAAAGCAAGAGATGTTACTTAACTGTTACAAGTGATTTTTTTGGCTAAAGCAGAAAGAGATAAGTGTATGTTGAACGTAAAAAGAGCATCACAAAACAGGTGATGCTCTTTTAAAAAGCTTCATATCCCAGCGGTATTCTTATGGGACGAAGTATCAAACCTAACCCATTACTTTAATGGTTGACGGTCAAATAGAGGTTGTTTCTCTCGTGAGCACGTCATCAATTTAGGCAATCACAGAACGAGACTTTTTCAAGCGAACTGAAAGCACGGACATTAAACTGATAAGCACCAATAGCCCGGTACCGGCACCACTACGTTCAACATCTTCAGCGCTATCATCACTTCTTTCAGCAATGTCTTCACTTGTTGCTCCAGATATCGGGATAAGTTTTACAGCCACCACCCTCTCGTCACCTACTCCATCATTACAATAAGCAAAGTGTGCGGTTGAATCATAAGCCATAGAAGAGGAGCTACTTTCACTCGCAAAACATTGTATTGCCGTCCCTGAGATAACACCCGCGTCATTAATGTCGGTTGCGTCCAATATTCTAAAGTGGTTGTTGGCATCACTGTCGTCACCACCGTTAGTTAGGTCGTCTAACCACCAAGCTTGATCATTATATCTTGCACGTCTATCAGCATCGGTACCAGTGTCGTTATAAGGGAAAATGAAGCCGCGATGCCTTCTTTCATGTCCGTCTACTTCAGCGTGAGTTTCGGCGTCAACATAGCCAACGATTTCATTGTAGCTGTTGATCTCACTTGCTTTTCCCTCTGCACTGTCAAAGAAAATGTCTTCACCTAAACTTGCGAAGAATGTGGCTGTTGGCGTTGTGTCATTCGCATCAGCGACGAACATACGATTATCAGACACACGATCCGACGGATAATCACCATCTCTTTTTGCATAACCAATAACCATCATGTTTTCATTAATGTCTGTTGCGACAGAATTACTGTGAATGTATGAATCACTCACTTCTACCGTCGCATTAGCGATAAATGTAGTCGTCCAAGCATTTTCCGAAACGCTGAAATTTGACGTACTGCTTGGCCTAAACACAGCAGCCTGCATAAGAAAGTTATCTGAATCATCTAGTTCCGTATTGTAACCAACTAAAACAGGATAAGAGCTATATGTCCCTCTAGACGAAATCGTTGCAGCCCTCACACTCGCTTGTGCTGAAGCTTCATCATCGTTGTAAGAGTAATAGGTCGAACTGGTTTCCCAATCGGATACTGCAAAACGGTTTCCATCATCATTGGGACCATTCGCATCGGTTATATTCCAGACAAAAGCTCGATTAGCAAAAGCAAAGTTCTGACACTCTGGATATAAAGCAGGCTCAATATCTTCATCGATACAATTATCTAGATCCTCAGCATCACTGTCGGATGTGTACGGAGAGTCATAATCTTTGTATCCATCACTGTAATAAAAAGTCGCAACGGACGCGCTTCCGACCACATAGCTTTCCCCTCCATAACTGAAAGAGTCAAAAGCCATCGTTCTTCCCATTTGGGAGATTATATTCGCTTCGCCGTTAGCATCGCTGATCGTAATGCTGGTATCGGCTTCAGGTTGGAGAACCGTAAATTCAGTGCCTGTATCGTAGTAACCACGCTGCCTATACAACTGAATATATTGGTTGTTATAACTGTAGTAACCACTGCTGGTGTTACCAAGAACAAAACCATTCTCGTCAACTTTAGTGATCACCTTCTCCTCTGTTCCATCAACAAAGGAATAACTATAACTGCTCACATCAGGTGGGTTGCTGCCAACATCTGGGATCTCGCTTAGCGAAGAAGAATCATAAAAAGCCGTGGAATTGGTCTGATAGCTCAGCCCGTAATACGCATCACGCTCATTTTTCAAGCCTCCAATGCCCGCATCATCATCGCCATACCACAATAAAGAACTCCAAGCTTCACAAGTCGCGTAGCCAAGTTCGCTCGTGCAGTAGCTATAGATATCGTCATAATCCAAATAGTAGAACGTGTTATCGATACCAAAGGGGACCTCCTCTTTAAAGGAAAAACCTGGTTCTGCATTTTGAGCTTCCCCTGCGAATGCGTAGTCGGTGTCACCACAACTGGTACTAAAGCAATCCGTTGTACCAAGCTCTGGTTCAACTGCGACCCCATACACCGATTCAGTTTCTACTGGTGATTCCTCCAAAACCACCCTATAAAGCGCAGCGTTACTATAAGAAGCAACCAACAACGTAGAAGAGACAACGACTGATTTTTTTACCATTGCCTTCATTCTACGGCTCCTAAAAAATAATCCATTTCAATACCAACGATAGCTTTCTGCCTTTATTGCTAAAGGCATTAAATTCATGAGTTCAATAGTGGACTAGGATAAAAATAGAAAATGTGGAAACTATGTAGAAACAATGGAGGTTTAAACAACCTGACTTGATGGGCTGATGAACTGATGCCCTATTAAAGTTAAACGCTAACTTTCATCTCCTAGATTTATCCATTTTCTCTGCTAATTTGATCGCTAACCTATTTGCGTCAAAGAAATACACTTATATTTGGTTACGAATAGGAATTAAATTATGAAAAAAATCACGACAGCATTACTTTTACTGACATCGACATTCGCGCTTCAAGCGTGTGCTGAAAGCCGTGAAGGCCCAAGAGAAATGCCAAGCTTTGAAGAAATGGATGCAAACGGTGATGGCGAATTACAATTAGAAGAGCTCAGAGGTCCACTCGCCGATGACTTTGATAAACTAGACGCAGATGGAAGCGGTGGTCTATCGGAAGAGGAAGTTCCGCCACCACCACCAAGACGTCAATAATGGTTAGAGGGTTATCCTAAAATAGTGATAATTCAATGCGAGCTGATGGGGTATAGCACCCTGTCAGCTCGCTATTCGTTTCTAACAAAAGAGTGCTTATACATGGCCTAAGATGAATAAAGAAATCAATGTCCATATTTCCCACACGATCGAGGGCTAATATTGGTTTATCTCATTTTATTGTCTTAACTCACTCTATCGTCTTAATTCACTTTAATTTCTGGAGAGAACGTGCGCATATCAATTTTCACCAAACTGTTTGTTTCAATACTAATGGTGTGCGTGACCATGCTCTTTGTACTGACCTATTTTATTAACTCCAGTTTTCAAAGAGGGCTCCAAGATTTCACAAATAATAATGAGATTGCCCTAGCTCAAGAACTCGCCAATAACTTAAAGCAATATTACTCACCTTCCGAACAGTGGAGGCGGCTAGAGCGTGAACCACATTTAATCGCCAGTAGCATTGGCGGCCCCTCACGACCACATCCTCGTGACAGACACCCATCGCCACCACCATTAAGAGAGCCGGAAGCGCCAGGCCTTCAACCTATTTGGCAACGACTCAACATTTTAGATCAAGACGGGCGAGCCATAATTGGACCGCCTGAAAACCTACATCACCTTGAAGATGGTCAGCATCAAGCGCTAGTCGAAATAACACTGGATGATCAAGTTATTGGGTATATCTCCATCGTCCAGATGGATGAAATATCAGGGCCTTTAGCAGAAAGCTTTTTCAAACAACAAACGACGCATGTAAGCACTATCGCATCGATTACCGTGTTGCTTTCATTCCTTATCTCTTTGTTTCTTGTTAGGCGATTTTTGAAACCATTGCGTGCTTTGTCGAAAGGTGCCAAATCTATCGAAAATGGCGATCTCGATTTCTACATTAAAAAAAGCGGCAATGATGAATTGTCCGATCTCATCGGAATATTCAACGGTGTTGTCGAGACACTAAGAAAACAGAAAACACTTAGAGAACAGTGGTTATCAGATATTTCACATGAACTTAGAACGCCTATCACCGTGCTTAGAAGTGAACTAGAGGCGCTACAAGACGGTATTCGATCACCTGAACCAAAATACATCGACTCGTTACATCAACAAATCATCACACTGGGTCAACTCGTTGAGGATCTTCACCAACTCTCCCTGTATGACATCGGATTTAACCTCAATGTTAAAAACAACGTTGATATACATAAACTGATTGATTCTGTGATCGTTCAAAACTCGATCCGTTTAGAACAAAAAAACATCACATTAACAAAGCACTATGACCATTCGGCGCCACTGTTTACCTCGTGTGATGAGAGATTACTGACACAACTGTTTGTGAATCTGTTGGAAAATAGCGCACGATACACTAGCGATAATGGGCATGTATCGATAGATGTTACCGACATTAGTGATAGTATTATTATCAACGTTGAAGACAGTGATCCAGGTGTACCTGATGCATCACTTCCACGTTTATTTGAGAGGCTTTACCGCGTTGATAAATCGCGCAGTCGCTCAAGTGGCGGTTCTGGACTTGGCTTATCTATCTGTAAAAATATCGTTGAAGCGCACCAAGGACACATTACTGCCGACCACTCAGAATTGGGTGGACTACGAATCATCATAGCGTTACCAAAGGAAATAAAATCGTGATTTTAGTCGTCGAAGATCAGCCTGCATTAGCAAGTGTACTGTGTGAGTACTTAGAGCACTCTGGCCTTGAAAGTCATCATATTATCGATGGTAACCTTGTCATTGACTGGGTAAAGCAAGCATCGCCTAAACTCATTATTCTCGACCTCATGCTACCCAATCGAGACGGGTTGGATATTTATCGAGAGCTGAGAACGTTCAGTGACATCCCAGTGGTTATGGCGACAGCCAAGGTCGAAGAGATTGATCGACTCGTTGGGCTTGAACTGGGTGCAGATGATTATATATGTAAGCCGTACAGCCCGAGAGAAGTGGTTGTGAGGGTGAAAAATATTTTGCGCCGTTCCAACAAGCCCCAAGCCACGTCAACAACGAACGCCATTGATATTGATGAATTGAGTATGACCGCCGTCCTATGTGGTATTAAGCTAAGTTTAACGCCAGCTGAGTTTCGGCTTTTGCACCTTCTCTATCAAAATGTTGGCCGCATTTATAGTCGCGATCAATTGATTGATAAAATCTACGACGATAGAAGAGTGGTCAGTGATCGCACTATCGATAGCCATATTAAAAACTTACGCAAAAAAATGGTCTCGATAAATGAAAAATGTGACTACATCAAATCCATTTACGGGATAGGTTACAAACTAGAAATAGAATAATACGAATCAAAAAGCCGCTTTCATGAACTGACCCCCAATAGT
>NZ_JBFRJZ010000051.1:0-68992 GCF_041469125.1 Vibrio sp. 10N.286.51.E5
CCTACTATCAGATTTCTGTTCGTCACAACCAAGTTTTGCCATTTGCTTCCTTCAGATTTCACCTCACGGTGAACACCCTTGCATAGGCTAACGGTTCTCGCTCGACTGAGCCCGTAGAGGACTTTCACCTCCTAGATCAACGCCATGCTCGGCGCACAAACTATGCTGCTTAAGTAGAAACCTAAGCAGCATAGAGAGTTAAACCCACCGGGTCATTGCAGACGCTAATGATGGAGATAGGTTAAGACCACTTGCGGAGAGCCTGTTAATGCGGCGGACACACTAGATGTCATCTAACGAATAAGGCACCGCAGTCGCGCAAGTCATCAGGGCCACGACGGATGCGAATCGTCGATAAGTAGGCCGAATGTAGAGCGGCAGTCCAAAACCCATCAACATAAGTTTAGCGGATGTTTGACAACCGGGGGAATCCATGTAGCCGCATTAAGCGGACAAAAATTGTGGGTTATAATGTGTAGCGAAGCGAAACGTAACCCACTGTTTTTGTTCCGTTTAAACGCCTTGTTATGTTCATTTTTATGAACTAAAAAAGAGACATTGACCTTGATGTGTTAATTTTCAAATCACTGTTAAACTCTGAATTTATAAGCTGTAACAAAAGGGAAATACAATTATTTGCAGTTTCACTGCTCACTACTAGATTCGAACCGTGCACCATCTTATTTCGTTCTTTTCTACATTTAGAAATACTAGAATAAAGGTCATACGTTATTAACTCGAGTAGTTCCAAAATTTCGACTACTTTTGCTACTTCCATTTCTTCTACAAGATATTTACACCGACCGTTATTAAAACGTTTGGTACCTTTACTTTTATCAACGGTGTAGTTAATAGAAGGCTCTTCCAAATGCAACTTTAGCTTTCTCTTTAGCAATATTTCGATATCAAACCACGATAACGCTAAAGCAAGGTTATTATTTCCTGACTGATAATGAACTAGTGACCTTGCTAAGTTTGCTACATGAGAAATAGCCTTAGCTTTAATAATACTTTTAAAGCGTACTAAACAATGTTCGAAATATTCTTCGAATAGGAACTGCTGAGCACAAAAAACTCGTGTTCGGTTGCTATCAAACATTCTAATTTTGGTCTTATTACTCTCTGAAGTTAGCCCCTCAAACCTCATGTCTTCTTTTAGTATAAGTGCATCTTCCCTAGTAATATCGTGTACACCGCTAAGATCACTTTTGAAACCAGAAATTAAAGATGCTGTCATTAAAGCAACTTGAAATGCATTTATATGATCAACATACAATCTCCATTTCTCGGTTGACCTATCGTTACAATGTTCAGCCATACTTTGTGGACTTGGATAATCACTTTCTATACTTTTAATCCTGATCCCAAATAAACCATCTCTAGTAACTGTTATTTTAAAGTCATCTGAATCATGGGTAATGATTATTTTATCGAGATCATCCAGGCTTGACTTATTGATCAGGGGGGTCTTATCAGTTAGTAAATGCATATCGTTTTTACCAACTACGACTAATTCTTTCTGAGTGTAAAAACCTATATACATACGATGCTCTTTATTATTCATTATCAGTAAGCCATGACATGACGGCATGAACATAACAGCTATATTAGACAGAATAATTCTGCATTTTGTCCCCGAAACAATTCTGTCTAGTTTCCAAGACACACTACACTTAGTCTAATAACTCATTTAATAACATTATCTTACCTACTTATCTTCGTATCAAACATGACGAAAAGCAGAAATTTTCCATATAGTTTCTGCAAAATGCAGAAAACTCCCCAATATGTGAGTAAACCGCAGCTCGATAATGAATAGTCATATCTTTGAATATCGTGTTTTCAAACAAAAACGCCGACGTAATTGTCGGCGCTTAACTCTTGGTATTAATAGGTTAGAGGTAGTAACTACTTCGCCATGGTACTCAAAAACTCGGCTTCAAACTCTTCATCGGCTTCTCTTGTTAGGCACTCCACCAGCCAGTCGATGCTTTGATGGTCGAGCTTACTGTTCACCACGAAGGCTTGCTTTACGCCAGACTGACCCAACTTGGCAGAGCCGTAGTTCTTGAATGATTTATTGCCATGATAATGGAGTGACTTAATCGCTTCTGCGTTAGGTTCTGGCAAGGCATCGAGGGTGTTGGCAAGCTGAATAACCAACTCCATAGGGTTCTTAGATGATGAGATGCGATACAGAAAACCGCCCTCCACTCTTTGGCGAACCCAGTAATCAAAGCCACTGCAGTCCATCACTTTGTCGCTGACCAGTGCGGCTTCACTGCGATAGCCACACGGTTCAACCACCACTGGGGTGTGTTTGAATTCTGGCTGGCCTGATGCGGCATCGGTATGAGGCAAGATCAGGTCACATGGTTTACTGTCTTTGGCGGTCGGTGCGTTCCAATGAATCGGCATGAAAACTTGTTCACGGCGCATCTCTTTGGTCACTACTAATCGCGCTTGGCACTCCCCTTGTGCGCTGCGCACTTTCACCACTGGGTTAATAGTGGCGTGGTTGAACGCATCTAGCCCAAACTCATCCAAGTTTAGTTCCGAAACGGTATCTGGGTGCATGGCGACAAACGGTTCTGGGGTGTGTTCACCTAAGCCTGCCGCCAAACCTGTGCGGCTCATGGTGTGCCATTGGTCTCGGATTCGCCCTGTGTTCATGATAAGTGGGAATTCAAGGCTGGTATCGGCAATCGGTTTGTCGTGCTCAACTGCAATAAACTGCGCTTTGCCTGATTCGGTAAAGAACTCACCATTGGTGAACATGCGCTGTTCGATGATCTCAGGTTGATACTCAAGTACTGGCCATTGCTGTGGAGTGAGTTCGCCATAGCCTTTTTCATCCAGTTGCGTGAGTCCAATTAAGCACAAGTCTCGCGCTTTGCCCGTTTCATTGCCGAGCGCTGTCATCTCGCAATACTCTTTGAAGATCTCGCCTTCGTGGCGGTAATCAAACTGCTCTTTGAATCCCATTTTTTGCGCCACTTCTTTCAAGATCCACCAATCCGGTTTGGCTTCTCCTGGGCTTGGTAATATACGGCGTTGGCGTGAGATTCGACGCTCAGAGTTGGTTACGGTGCCCGACTTCTCACTCCACCCTTGTGCGGGCAGCACTACATCGGCCAAGCGAGTGGTTTCAGTGTCGGCAATACAATCAGACACCACCACAAATGGGCACTTCTCTAATGCCGCTTTGATCTTTTCACTGTCAGGCAGGCTCACGACTGGGTTGGTTGCCATAATCCACACCGCTTTGATTTTGCCTTCATTCATGGCATCAAACAGGTCAATCGCTTTTAAACCCGCATGTGTGGCTAAGCTGTCGGTTTGCCAAAACTCGCTGACGGTTTGGTGTGATTGCGGATCACCAAATTCAAAGTGCGCCGCTAAAGTATTGGCTAACCCACCCACCTCTCGCCCGCCCATTGCATTCGGCTGACCTGTTACGGAGAATGGCCCCATACCCGGCTTGCCAATTTTCCCGGTGGCTAAATGGCAGTTAATAATCGCATTCACCTTGTCACACCCTTGTGTCGATTGGTTCACGCCTTGGGAGTAAATGGTTAGCACCTTCTCGTTCGATGCAAACAAACTGTAGAACTGTTTCAGCTGCTGCTCTGTTAACCCTGTGAGCTCAGGAACGCTTTTGTCGCCCCAGCCCGACTCTGTATAACGATATTGAGTCGCAGATCGAATCGATTCAGTAAAGCCTTGAGTGTGGTTTTCTATGTAGTCTGTATCTAGCTTGTCGTTATCATCGAGGTAACCCAATAAACCATTGAACAACGCGACGTCTGAGCCTGATTCCAATGCCAAGTGTATATCAGCAATTTCACAGGTGTCGGTATAACGCGGGTCGATGACGATGACTTTCAATGCAGGGTTGGTTTGTTTTGCGGCTCTTAATCTTTGGAAAAGTACCGGATGACACCATGCTAGGTTGGAACCTGTAATCACGACTAGATCGGCTTGCTCGAGATCTTCGTAGCATACCGGTACTGTGTCTGCGCCAAATGCTCGCTTATGCCCGACCACGGTTGAAGCCATACACAACCTAGAGTTACTGTCGATGTTGCCACTGCCGATGAAGCCTTTCATCAGTTTATTGGTAACATAGTAGTCTTCGGTAAGGAGCTGACCAGACACATAGAACGCAACGGAATCGGCCCCAAATTCTTCGATGGTTTGATTGAATTTGTCTGCGACCAACTGAGTGGCACTGTTCCAATCCAGCTGTTGTTTTTGCTCATTCTGAATATGAGCAGGCTGTGTAAGACGACCTAAAGGCGTGACGGTGTCGCCGAGCGCAATCCCTTTAGTACATAGCTTTCCATAGTTTGATGGATGATCTTTATCACCACGTACTTCTAGTTTCCCTAGCGATGTCGGTCTCGCTTCTATTCCACACCCTACACCACAATAAGCACAGGTCGATTTTATCCAGCCGCTGTTTGAATCGATCATCCGTTTCTCGCTCAATTATCCATAATTGTAATAACTGAAACCAAGCAAATAACACGCCACTTCATAGCAATCAATAAGCAAGAAATATTTAACAATAAAAACAATAGCTTAATAAACACAAACCTATCAGAAATGAGCAAAATAGAAATTAACCACGATAGAAACTTAATTTTTGCACCATCTTGCAGAAAGTTGCACCACAAATACTCATTTGTATAAATCTAACAAAAAATTTACATACTACTTTAGGGGTAATTATGTGTTACCCGTATTTTTTAAGACATTGAAAAACATGCATTAATTTTTATTTAAATGAACAAACCGTAATCTGGCATCCTCCTTGCTCAACTAAAAACCAAGAGTTGAAAAAAACATTTTTTGTTTTTCTTGATGATTATGAATTGAGTGGAATCTCAACCCGGTATTCATCTGCTAACTACTAGAAATTAGATGCTAGTGATGATAATGCCGAGAATAAGGAATGGATTATGAGCAAGAAGAAAATCGTCG
This sequence comes from Vibrio sp. 10N.286.51.E5, assembly GCF_041469125.1. Lineage (NCBI taxonomy): Bacteria > Pseudomonadati > Pseudomonadota > Gammaproteobacteria > Vibrionales > Vibrionaceae > Vibrio > Vibrio sp. 10N.286.51.E5. Next base: position 4,987 of record NZ_JBFRJZ010000051.1, read on the forward strand.
TTGTTGGTAACGGCATGGTTGGACACAAATTTATCGACAACATCCTGCAATCAGACAGTGATGAATTTGATGTGATTACTTTTAGTGAAGAGCCAAGGTTAGCGTACGACCGTGTTCAGCTGACGGCTTACTTTAATGGTAAAAGTGCTGATGACCTGTCATTGACCAGTGAAGAGTATTACCAAAGCAACGGCGTGAACTACTTGTTGAACCAGAAGGTTGCCAAGCTAGACACTGCCAATCAACAAGTCATCACTGAAAGTGGTCACGTCGAAAGTTACGACAAGCTAATCTTGGCGACGGGCTCTTTCCCTTTTGTTCCCCCTATTCCCGGTAACGATCAAGAACACTGTCACGTTTATCGGACTATTGAAGACTTAGACGCAATTGAACTATCAAGCAAAGGTAGCAAATCTGGCGTGGTGATTGGTGGTGGTCTGCTTGGCTTAGAGGCCGCAAACGCAGTCAAAAACCTTGGCTTAGAAACCCATGTGGTTGAATTTGCGCCTCGCCTGATGGCGGTTCAATTAGATGATGGTGGCGGTGCCCTACTGCGCAGAAAAATTGAAGACCTTGGTGTGCAAGTTCATACCGAGAAAGCGACCTCTGAAATAGTCGATGGCGAAAATGCTCGCTACCGCATGAACTTCGCCGATGGCACCCATTTAGAAACCGATATGATCGTATTCTCTGCGGGTATTCGCCCTCAAGATGAGTTAGCAAGAAGCTCTGATGTCGAAATTGGCGAGCGCGGCGGTATTGTCATCAACAACCACTGCCAAACCAATATCGAAAACGTCTACGCGATTGGTGAATGTGCCCTTTGGGATAACAAGATCTTCGGCTTAGTGGCGCCCGGTTATTCCATGGCGAAAGTCGCGGCTTCGCATATTGTCTCTGACGGTACTGACGACGCTGCGTTCACTGGCGCCGACATGAGCACCAAGCTCAAACTGCTTGGCGTCGATGTTGCCAGTATTGGTGAAGTGCACGGCAAGACAGAAGGTGCTCAATCGTATACCTACAACGATGAAATAGAACAAGTTTATAAGCGCCTGATCATTTCGGCTGACGGCACAAAGATTGTCGGCGCAGTATTGGTCGGTGATGCAGAAGCCTACGGTTCGCTACTGCAAATCAAGCAAAATGATATGCCCCTTCCTGAAAACCCATCAGTGCTAATTTTACCTAACGTGGCCGATGATTCTGGCTCTGCAATGGGTGTTGAAGCTCTGCCTGATAGCGCTGTGATCTGTTCATGTTTTGATGTGACCAAAGGCGATATTAAAGAGGCCGTTTCAGCTGGCTGCACCACGATGGCTGCATTGAAAGAAACCACGAATGCTTCAACAGGTTGTGGCGGTTGTTCTGCCCTTGCGAAACAGGTTCTCGATAGCGAGCTAAGTAACCTAGGTGTGGAAGTCTCTAACGATATCTGTGAGCACTTTGCTTATTCTCGCCAAGAGCTTACCGACATCATTCGCGTCAACAAAATCAAGACCTTCGACGAGCTGTTAGATTCTCACGGCAACGGATTGGGCTGTACTGTGTGTAAACCGGCTGTCGGTTCGATTCTGGCTTCGTACTGGAACGATTACATCCTGGAAGATCAACATATCGAGCTGCAAGACACCAATGACATCTACCTTGGCAACATGCAAAAAGACGGCACTTACTCGGTAGTTCCGCGTATTGCTGGCGGTGAAATCACTCCAGATAAATTGATTGTTTTAGGCGAAGTCGCTAAAGAGTTCGACCTGTACACCAAAATCACGGGCGGTCAGCGTGTCGACTTGTTTGGCGCACAGCTTAACGAACTGCCTATCATCTGGAAAAAGCTGATTGATGCAGGTTTTGAAACGGGCCACGCCTACGGTAAATCGGTTCGTACCGTGAAATCTTGTGTCGGTAGCACTTGGTGTCGATACGGCGTCGACGACAGTGTTGGCTTAGCGATTCGTCTTGAGAACCGCTACAAAGGCCTGCGTTCACCACACAAGATCAAGTTTGCGGTTTCTGGCTGTACTCGTGAATGTGCAGAAGCCCAATCGAAAGACATTGGTGTTATCGCCACCGACAAAGGTTGGAACCTCTACATCTGTGGTAACGGCGGTATGCGTCCTCGTCATGCAGACCTATTCGCCACTGATTTAGACGAAACCACACTCCTTAAATACATCGACCGCGTTTTGATGTTCTACACACGTACCGCAGACCGCTTACAGCGTACATCGGTATGGATGGAGAACCTCGAAGGCGGCATTGAATACCTCAAGCAAGTCGTGATTGAAGACAAGCTCAACGTAGCTGAAGAACTCGAAGCGGACATCGCACTCAACATCGAGAAGTACCAGTGTGAATGGAAAACCACCATTGAAAACCCTGAGAAGATGAAGCGCTTCCAGCACTACATCAACAGTGAAGAAATGGACACTAGCCTCTCTTTCATCAAAGAGCGAGGGCAGCGTTTTCCTAAGCCGAGCTTGAGTGATGCTTCGAATTCAAAACGCGATGAAAAGCTCGCTAAAGCAGACCAAATCGAAGTGACTGAGGTTTCATAAATTTCATCAGGTTCATCAATAAAAAAATAAAAACTCAATTTTAGACTAGGAGAAAGTCATGGAAAATTGGACAACCGTATGCAGCACCAGCGATCTAACCCCAAACGGGGGAATTTGCGCCAAAGTAGACGATAACCAAGTGGCTATTTTTTACTGCAAGCGCAGCGACACGCTTTATGGGCTCTCTAATTACGACCCTATCGGCAAGGCGAATGTGATGTCACGTGGTATAATTGGTTCATTAAGCGGAGAACCTTACGTGGCCTCACCCTTATACAAGCAGCATTACCACTTAGAAACTGGCGAATGTCTTGAACAGCCTGAGCTCAAGCTCGTGAAATTTGAAGTTCGCAAGCAAGGAGAACAAGTTCAAGTTCTCGCACCACTTGCTATCGCCAGTTAACTAAACCGCCGACACCATCATGCAAACGCTTATTGGCGTGCGCAATTTCGGCACAGGGTTTATGCACATTAAAAGCGTTCTAAGTTCGGAAGTAACGCAGGTGCACAAACCGGGTAATTTTCCAGATTTAAAGGATTTAAACCATGGATAACACTAAATTTTCGCTGCTTTCATTTACGGGTAAGATGAAGGTATTACACCTAAGCTGGATGGCCTTTTTCATTACCTTTGTTGTGTGGTTCAACTTTGCCCCACTACTGCAAATGGTAAAAACTACGCTTGGTCTTTCTACTGAAGAGATCAAAACCCTCCTGATCCTCAACGTTGCATTGACCATTCCGGCACGTGTCGCAATAGGCATGCTAACCGATAGATACGGCCCAAGGTTGGTTTACTCTTCGCTACTCGCGGTCTGTTCTATCCCTTGTTTCATGTTTGCTCTGGCAGACTCTTTCATTCAAGCAGCAATCGCTCGTTTCCTACTGGGCTTCATTGGTGCAGGTTTCGTTGTCGGTATTCGTCTTGTGTCTGAATGGTTCCCACACAACGAACTGGGTACTGCAGAAGGTATTTACGGCGGCTGGGGTAACTTCGGTTCAGCAGCAGCGGCGTTCACACTTCCAACTCTCGCTCTAGCGTTTGGTGGTGAAGACGGCTGGCGTTATGCGGTCGGTATTACCGGCGTAATGAGCTTAGCGTTCTCGTTTATCTTCTACAAAAACGTGTCAGATACACCAAAAGGTTCGACTTACTTCAAGCCTGCTCAAGTAACAGCAATGGAAGTGACATCAAAGGGTGACTTTTTCTTCCTACTTATTATGAAGATCCCTATGTATGCCGCTTTAGCGCTACTGACTTGGAAGCTATCACCAAGCAACATCAACATGTTGTCTGACATGGCGGTTTACTCTGTGTATGCAGGTTTAGCAGCACTTTACGTGTACGAAGTGTCGCAAGTTTGGAAAGTAAACAAGAACGTATTTAAAGAAGAAGTGCCTGAGATTCACCAGTACAAGTTCAAGCAAGTAGCGGTACTTAACGTATTGTACTTCGCAACATTTGGTTCTGAACTGGCTGTGGTTTCTATGCTGCCACTGTTCTTCTCTGAAACCTTTGAATTAACACCGGTTCTTGCAGGTATGGTTGCATCGGCTTATGCCTTTATGAACCTAATGTCTCGCCCAGGTGGTGGTTGGATTTCAGATAAATTCGGTCGTAAACCAACACTGCTTATTCTAACGATTGGTCTTGCTGTGGGTTACTTCGCAATGGGTCAAGTCGACAGCACATGGCCTGTATGGCTAGCGGTTGTTGCGGCGATGGCGTGTTCTTTCTTCGTGCAAGCGGGTGAAGGTGCGGTATTCGCAACGGTTCCTCTAATCAAGCGTCGTATGACAGGTCAAATTGCAGGTATGACGGGCGCTTACGGTAACGTGGGTGCAGTAGTTTACCTAACTGTGTTGTCATTCGTGAGCTACCAAACCTTCTTCTTAGTGATTGCTGCAACAGCGGTACTTGGCTTTGTGACTCTACTGTTCATGGAAGAGCCTAACGGTCAAATCGCCGAAGTAAACGACGATGGCAGTGTCACGCTGATTAATGTTTCAAGCTAGGTCTGTACTATGAAGCATTGATATTATTGAATCGGGAGAAGCACCTTAGCGGATACATCAATGCTAGGTGCTTCGTTCAATGGCTCTAAGTTCACTAGGGCTTTTGTTCTTCCTAGGATGTTCTGTCAAGGAAGCGGGAAGAAGAGCAGTTAAGAAGAAGACCAGTTATGACAATTTCATTCAGCCAAGGGCAAGTCATCACGCCAGAATCCAACAACCAGTTAACGCTTAAGTTTGGTGGTTATTCGAATCAAGGCGTACGAGATGAAAACCAAGATGCCATCATTGTAAAACACCCAAAAACTCGCGCAGAGCAAGAGTTGAAAGGCAGTGTTGCCTGCATAGCAGACGGCGCAAGTTGCAGTGAACACGGCCAGAAAGCCAGTCACACCAGCGTGATGCAGTTTATCGACGACTATTACGCAACTCCCCAAAGCTGGAGCATCCAACGTTCGGCGCAAAAGGTCTTAACGTCCCTCAATTCTTGGCTCTTCAACACGTCTGTTTCTAATATTCATCCCGCACAACAAGTGAACCACAATGCCCTCGTTTCGACGTTCAGCAGCGTGATACTCAAATCAAACACCGCGCATATCTTCCACGTGGGCGACAGCCGTATCTACTTACTAAGAGATGGAGAATTACGCCAACTGACCCGCGACCACACGCGTAAAAATATGGGACAGAAGCATTATCTAACACGCGCCTTAGGCATGGACAACCAACTCAACGTTGACTATCAAACCCTACCTATAAAGAAAAACGACTGCTTTATCCTGACATCTGATGGCGTGCACGAGTTTGTCTCTCCCAACACCTTCAAGGAACACATCGACAAACCCGGAGCGGATTTCGAATACGCAGCGCAAACCATCTGTAACACCGCTTTAAGCCACAATAGCTCAGACAACGTGAGCTGCTTGATTGTGCAAGTCAGCCATCTGCCTAAACCTTCGCTGATTGAATTCCATGAGAAGCTGGCTAAACGGGCCATCCCACCCGCTTTAAAGCTCGGGCAAAGTATCGACAACTTCATGGTGCTTGAGGTGTTGTATGCAGGATCTAGAAGCCATGTGTATCGTGTGATGCAGAAAGAGACACAGACCGAGTTCGTGCTGAAAGTCCCTTCCGTTCAATATCACGATAGCCCATCACAACTCAGAGCTTTCTTTAATGAACAATGGGCGGGGATCTTGTTAAAAAACAAGAGAGTCATGAAAGTCTACCCGACGCCAGAGAACTCGCAATTTTTATATCAAATCTGCGAATGGGTAGAAGGTATCACGCTAAGACAATGGATGTACGACAATCCAAAGCCGTCACTCAATGAAGTACGCGACATACTAGAAAAGGTCACTCAAGGCATTCGAGTATTACAACGTGCAGACATGGTGCACCGAGACTTAAAGCCGGAAAACATCATGATTCAACGTGATGGTGAGGTTAAAATCATCGACCTTGGTGCGGTATTAGTGAGAGGCCTTGAAGAGGGAGAGCTCACCGACAAAGACGACACACCATTAGGCGCGGTCAATTACATAGCGCCAGAGACCATCAAGCACAACACGGCCACCACAAGCTCGGATCTGTTCTCTATCGCTGTGATCGGCTATGAGATGCTAACCGGTGGATTGCCCTACTCTGAAATGACCGCACAATCGCTTAAACAATCTCGTCACCATCAATGGGAATACCAACCCATCACTCAGAAACGAGCGGACTTACCGAGTTGGGTGGATTTAGTGTTACAGAAAGCCTGCGCGGAATCACCAAGCGAACGTCATCAAGTGTTGGGGGATTTTGTAGCAGACCTTTACACACCAAACCAAAGCTTGGTGAAAAGCAAAGCCAAGCAACCTTTGATAAACCGAAACCCAATCCAGTTTTGGAAGGTGTTGGCTTTGTTGCTCGGCATTGTTGCCATTGTAGAAATGGGGTTGTTGCTTAGTTCTAGTTAATACAGGTTCGAGTTAATTCCAAGTTCGAGCTAAGTGTCCAAGTCTAACCTAGCTTGTGTAAACTAACTGGAATTAGCCTCGTTTTACTAAGCTTCTCGGCACTAGCTCAATGCCAGCTTGATAGCGTTTAGCTGACGCGTTCAAAGCAAGTGCAAAGGCGCTGTCTGCAATCACTTCGAATTGCTGTGGCAGTGAGTGGACTTTAAAAGGTAAGAAATCCAATAAACGGTTATCACCAAAGGTTGCCAGCTTTACTTGGCTGATCAGTTCTGGCTTTTCGACCATCACATCCAACACACCTTCTAGTAAGGTATAAGACATAGTGACAATGGCATCAGGCACTGTGCCTTTGGCAATCCAGCCCTCAAAAATCTCACGCCCTGATTCTCTGTCAAAGTGCTCGCCATAACCCACTACCATCGGCTTGTTTTCTGTTAGCCCTGTTTGTTGAGTATGTGCTTTATTCGCCGCTTCAAAACCCAACTGACGTTCACGTGAAATGTTCAGATCAGGCAGTGCACCAATCAAACCAACACTATGAATGCTGTCATCAAGAATCGAGTGCGTCAGTTCAAATGCCGCTTCGAAGTCTTCACTGATCACGCAGGCAAAATGTTCATCGTCTAACGGACGGTCAATCGCGATGACTGGTGTGCCTGAGTTTTGCAGTTTCAAGTAGAACTCATTGGCGTCTGGCATAGAGCTCGCCACCAGCAAGGCATCGATACGACGGCTAACAAGCGCTTCCGCAACTTTACGTTCGGTTTCAGCGTCATCATCTGAGCAACCAATCAAAATTTGATAACCCACTTTACGTGAGTTCTGCTCTATCAATTTTGCTAAACGCGCGTAACTGCTGTTTTCCAAGTCAGGAATAATCAAACCAAATGAACGGCTATTACCAGCGCGCAACGACGAAGCAGCATGGTCTGGTCGGTAGTTATACTCTTCCACCACTGCCATGACTTTCTGCTGTGTCTTTTCACTGATTCTGTATTTCTGCGCCTTGCCATTAATCACATAGCTGGCTGTGGTTTTCGACACACCGGCTAGTTTGGCAATCTCATCTAGTGTCATATGGGTGACCTGTATTTTGTGCGTAGGATCATATAACCAATCTTCTGATCCTTGGATTAGTTGAATTATATGCTGAATCGATTCAGTATAAAAGCTGAAAGGATTCAGCAAAATCTGAAAAGTGACTTCAATCATCCTTTTGAATGGATTGAGCGTCATTTGTCGTGATTCAGCTTCTTGTTGTTAACGAAACTGGAATTACGACACGCAGCAAAACTATTTTGAAAACCAAAATCGGCTTTGCTGAATTTTTTTACACTGAATGCTGAACCGATTCAGCTAATGTAAAACAAAGAGTTAAGCAACGAGCCAAGATCCATAAATCTTGCTCTAGACTGAATCGTAGCGATACACAAATTCTCAAGCGATACGCTAAAGAGGCACCATGCTTAAATTATCAAAATCTGACATCACTCTAGGCCAAACTGCCGAAGACAAATTCAAAGCAATCCAAAACATTGCTGGCGACCTGACAGCTAAATGCTTAGTTGACTCTGGTTACGTTGAAGGAATGCTGAACCGTGAAAACCAGAACTCTACGTTCCTAGGTAACGGCATCGCGATTCCTCACGGAACAACAGATACTCGTGGCCTAGTGAAAGAGACAGGCGTTGCGGTACACCACTTCCCTGAAGGTATTGATTGGGCAGACGGCAACCGTGTTTACGTTGCGATTGGTATTGCAGCTAAATCTGACGAGCACTTAGGCATTCTTAAGCAGCTAACGAAAGTGCTAGCAGCTGACGGTGTTGAAGAGAAATTAAAGCAAGCGAAATCAGAAGACGAAATCATCGCTCTACTTAACGGCGAAGTTCAGCTTGAAGCCGACCTAGACGCTTCTTTAGTTCAGCTACTGTTCCCTGCGAGCGACATGATTCAAATGTCTGCAGTTGCGGGTGGCCTACTTAAGAACACAGGTTGCACAGACAACGCATTCGTTGCTGACCTAGTAACAAAAACACCAACTCACCTAGGCCAAGGCCTGTGGTTGTTGGGCAGCGACAAAGGCGTAACACGCACTGGCGTATCTTTCGTTTCAACAGCGAACCATTGTGAATACGAAGGCACACCAGTTAAAGCATTGGTAGCATTCGCAGCTTGCAACAGCGCGCACCAATCTATTCTGGCAAACCTAAGCAAGATGGTTTTCGAAGGTAAACAGCAACAACTGTTAACCGCTGACGCAGCGCAAGTGATTGGTCTTCTGAAAGGTGAAGCGGTTTCTACAGCTTCTCAAGACGATGACAACTGCGCAGTATTCAAAATCAAAAACGCACACGGCCTGCACGCTCGTCCGGGTGCAATGCTAGTCGCTGAAGCGAAGAAATTCGAATCAACAATCCGCGTGTCAAACCTAGATGGCGACGGAAAAGAAGTGAACGCGAAGAGCTTGATGAAAGTGATCGCTCTTGGCGTTAAACACGGCCACCAGCTTCAGTTTGTTGCTGAAGGTGATGACGCAGCACAAGCACTTGAATCGATTGGCAAAGCTATCGCTTCAGGCCTTGGCGAAGGTTAAGGAGTCGATATGTCTGATAAACAAATCAAAGCCGTTACTGTAACGCTTAACCCTGCTCTAGACCTGACAGGCGCTATCGACGCACTAAATGTAGGTTCAGTTAGCCTAGTAAACAAAGGCTCTCTGCATGCAGCGGGCAAAGGCGTAAACGTCGCAAAAGTTCTTTCAGAGCTTGGCGCGAAAGTGACCGTAACAGGTTTCCTTGGTCGCAATAACGAAGAAGCGTTCTGCCAACTGTTTGAACAGATGGGCGCAACTGACCGCTTCATCCGTGTTGATGGCGCAACTCGCATCAACGTAAAACTGGTTGAAAACTCAGGCCAAGTAAGCGACATCAACTTCCCAGGTGTTCCTGTTGATGCTGACGCGATTAAAGCGTTCGAAGAAACCCTATTAGAACTTGCTGAAACGCACGATTACTTCGTGATTGCAGGCAGCTTGCCACAAGGTATCTCTCCTGAGCTTTGCGCTTCTTGGGTTCAACGCTTACACGATTTAGGTAAGAAGGTTCTATTTGATAGCAGCCGTGACGCACTTAAAGCCGGTATCAATGCACAACCATGGTTGATCAAACCAAACGATGAAGAGCTGTCTCAGCTGTTCAATGCAGAGCTGACAACTCGTGACCAATGCCAACACGCGGGCCAAGCCCTAAGTGAAAAAGGCATCGAGAACATCGTGGTATCACTTGGCGCAGAAGGCGTGATGTGGCTTAACCAAGGTGAATGGTTACATGCTCAACCACCGCGCATGCAAGTAGTAAGCACAGTAGGCGCAGGTGACACATTGGTTGCTGGCCTATGTTGGGGTCACATGCAACAGATGCCAAAACCAGAACTTATTAAATTCGCAACCGCCCTATCTGCTCTAGCAGTTTCACAGGTAGGCGTGGGCATCACCAGCCAACAAGAGCTGGATTCAGTACTACAAAATATCCAATTACAGTCGCTTAGTGCTCCAACTAGCCAGTTAGACACAAGCAAATAGGACAAAAGGTTTATTATGAATATTACCATTATCACAGCTTGCCCTAGTGGCGTAGCAAACAGCATCATCGCCGCAGGCTTGTTAGAGCAAGCGACAAAAGCACTGGGTTGGAACGCCGCTATTGAATGTCAATCAAGCGTGCTACCAGACTCAACCGTATCGCAAGACGCTATCGACAGCAGCGACGTTGTGGTTATCGCAGCTAACACCAATGTTGATAAAGCACGTTTTGTTGGTAAGAAAGTGTATCAAGCGGCTATCTCTGAATGCACAGCAGATGCAAAAGCATTTCTAGAGAAAGCGGTAGCAGAAGCAACGGTACTAGACGCTTCTCAAGTTGAAGAATCGATCCAAGTTACTGGTACTTCTCCTGACTCTTCTACAACAGCAAGCACAGGCAGCAAAAAGATCGTAGCGATTACGGCTTGCCCAACTGGCGTTGCACATACCTTTATGGCAGCTGAAGCGCTTGAAGCAGAAGGCAAACGCCTAGGTCACCAAATTAAAGTGGAAACTCGCGGCTCTGTAGGTGCGAAAAACCAACTGACTGACCAAGAAATCGCAGACGCTGATCTTGTTATCATCGCTGCCGATATCGACGTCCCTCTTGATCGTTTTAACGGAAAAGCACTGTACAAAACAACGACAAGTCCTGCTTTGAAGAAAACAAAGCAAGAGATGGAAAAAGCATTCGCAGAAGCTAAACCATACCAACACACAGCGTCTTCTAATTCAGCGCCTGCTGACGAGAAGAAAGGCGTGTACAAGCACCTAATGACAGGTGTATCGCACATGCTTCCTGTGGTTGTTGCGGGTGGTTTGATCATCGCATTGTCTTTCGTATTCGGTATCGAAGCGTTTAAAGAAGAAGGCACACTAGCAGCAGCACTGATGACTATCGGTGGTGGTTCTGCATTCGCACTGATGATTCCTGTTCTTGCTGGTTTCATTGCATTCTCAATTGCTGACCGTCCGGGTCTGGCTCCAGGTCTAATTGGCGGTATGTTGGCTAGCTCAACAGGCGCAGGTTTCCTAGGTGGTATCGCAGCAGGTTTCATTGCCGGTTACGCAGCGAAATTCATTGCCGACAAGGTTCAACTTCCACAATCCATGGAAGCCCTCAAGCCAATCCTGATCATTCCGTTTATCGCGAGTTTGTTCACTGGTCTTGTGATGGTTTACATCGTGGGTGGCCCTGTTTCTGGCGTGATGAGCGCAATGACGACTTTCCTAAACAACATGGGAACGTCTAACGCGATTCTTCTGGGTGTGATTCTAGGCGCAATGATGTGTTTCGACCTTGGTGGCCCTGTAAACAAAGCAGCTTACACGTTCGGTGTTGGTCTACTGGCTTCGCAAACTTACGCACCAATGGCAGCAATCATGGCAGCAGGTATGGTTCCAGCTTTAGGTATGGGCCTTGCGACTTTCCTAGTGAAAGACAAGTTTGAAGCAGGCGAGCGTGAAGCGGGTAAAGCATCATTCGTTCTTGGTCTATGTTTCATCTCTGAAGGTGCAATCCCATTCGCAGCGAAAGATCCAATGCGTGTTATCCCAGCTTGTATGGCAGGTGGTGCACTAACTGGTGCTCTATCAATGATGTTTGGTGCTCAGCTTATGGCTCCACACGGCGGCTTGTTTGTACTACTAATTCCTGGTGCTATCTCTCCAGTGCTTATGTACCTAGTGGCGATTGCAGCGGGTACAGCAGTAACAGGCTTTGGTTACGCAGCTCTTAAAAAGATGAGCAGCGATAAAGTGACAGCAGAGGCTTAATCTCCCTACTCTGGTTAACGGTTCAGCCCGATAACCAGAGGCTCTTGATAACCGGTTTCTTGGTAAAACGGCTCCTTAAAACAAAGGCTCCTCATTTGAGGAGCCTTTTTATTGTTCATGTATTTTCCGGTCGGAATGAGTTAAGTGCAATATTGGTATATTTGATTAGCTAGTAAGCGTTTCTTCAAAGACACCCAATTCACGACCAAGCCAGATCGCTCGTACTGTGTGATCCAAAGTTTCTTCACCGCCAGTTACAGGGTGAATAAGCACCGACATATCACCGCGTTCTTGCTCAAGCCATTCAACAATGCCCGACTCTTTGTTCGCAAAGTGAATCTCAAACATTGGCATCTTATGTGGACCAACCAAACGCTGTATTAATGGGAAAACCTCTAATACATCTTTACGTTCCGCTAAAATTTTCTGACGCAGTGTTTCTGCTTGCTCTGCAAATCGCAGAGGGAAATAGATATGACCGTGGTACATGGCACCATCCTTTAGAATTATGATGTCTCGATTTTATACCTAAACCGCCTTTAATAGCTAAATCTAAATATAATATGCCAGCGCTATCGGTTCTAAACAGAGAAAGCGCCATGGTCTTGTTAACGTCAGGTTCGTTGCCTCCAAGTTAAACCTTAGAGGCCTTTTCCTAACCATAAGCTCGTGTCGAACTATCGGTACAAGTGCTTCTAATCAACTTCATCACAATATTAAACATCACCCCCACCAAAAACAGCGTGATGACAATGCTGGCGCCACTTGGCAAATCGTAATAAGCCGACACCGCTAAGCCCGATAAAATACCGACAGTGCCAATCCCAATACTCGCGATAAAGAAGCGAACGCCTTTATACGCAGCTGCACATAACGCAGGTATCACCAGTAACGCAAACTCCAAATATATCCCAGTCAGCTTTACGGTGATCGGCATCAAAATAGCGAAGATAAGATAAAAGCCACTTCCCTGCATAAATTCAGGCTTTACGCTAATCAACACCAACATCGCGGTCGTGATTATTGCCAATGGCCAGACATCATCCCAGGTAGACCACAATAGCTGCCCGTTGAGAATGCCTTGAATAAAATCGGCGCCATGAGGATCTTTGCTGACCAATAGAATCGCTAATGAAGCCGATACCACAAACAAACTTCCTATCATGGGTTCTAAGTGTTGTTTGTAACGCTTTTCCATTAACGCAATTAATCCGCATAGCAACAATGACATGACCCACGGGCCAATCATCTCTGCAAACCAAGAGCCACTAAACAATGCATATCGGCTCAGCCAATACTGGCTCAAGGCAGCGCCAAGGGCAGCCACTTGCGCGACAGCGAGATCAATAAAGATGATCTGGCGCTTGAGGACTTGCTCCCCAAGCACGATGTTGCCAACTAATGCTATTAATCCACACAATACTGCAGGTGCCAGCCAACCATATTCATTCAACATTATGATCTCGTTGATGTGTCTGGGTTAACGAGCGTTCTAAGCAATTCATCAATGACTTGATCGTACATTTGGTCAAGGCTCTGACCTTCTGCAACCGTCAATGGTAGCTGTATCGTAGGCTTGTTGATTTGCTGGTTAAGCCAATTAGCAGGACGTTGGTCTTGGTGTGATGAATACACAATCGCATCAAACGAAGCAGGATCCAACTTGGTCAATGACTGTAAATGTGACGTAGTCGGTGATATCCCAGGCTTAGGTTCTAAATCAGCAATTTGCGCCATATCTAACCAGTCAAAGAGGTAACGATATGTAGCATGATACCCGACCACTTTTTTACCTTGTAACGGCTCTGCTTTCGTTTCCCACTCTGCCAATTTATTACGCCAGTTGGCACGAAACTTCATGCCATTTCGCATGTAGATATGTGCATTGTCAGGATCAAGCAGTTGTAAACGCTTGGTAACTTCTCTCGATATAGGAATCATATATTCAGCAGCAAACTGAACATGTGGGTTTCCGTGAGCATGGATGTCTCCCATGCTTCGATCGACATGGTCATGGGTATCAAGCATACCTACCATATCGCTCGCGTATAACATGGTGGGCGCGCTATCTTGAACCGCAGGATTACCACTGCGTACTTGCAGCATTGGTAACCAGCCTACTTCTAATTCAGACCCTGAACACATTGCCATATCTGCTTGACGCATTTTGGCAATAAGTGATGGTCTTGCTTGAACATAGTGCGGGTCTTGCTTAGCCGTAGTCGCCGAATAGATGTTGGCATCAGGAGCGTGACTATGAACAAGAGCTTGCCATTCAGGCTCACAAACGAAAATATTCAACGCCATTGCAGACGAAGATGCCATTATAGATGAGGATACAATGGCAACACCTGTTGCCATTGTAAGTAGGAGTTTCCTAGAATGCATGAGCACCGTGCGCCCCAAAGGTCATCACATACTGAAGGGTAAATACGTTATCTGTCTCTTTACTTTGGTTTTCAACGCGAGAGTATTGCGCTCTAACTGTACCAAAATGAGATGAATCCCAAGCGATCATTGCATCTGCTTCTTTGTCGTTCATTGCAGTAAAGTGCATGTGGTCACCATGTGCGTGTCCATCATAGCTTTCTGCTTCACCGTAACGCAGGCCAGCAGACCAGCTTGGGCTAAATCGGTAGACACCCGAGACATAGTAGCCTGCTAATGTATCTGGTGATTCTGCGTCATTTTTGAATTTGTCATCGACGATGCCATCTAACAACATGTATTCAGCAGCAAGCGTGAAGTTTTGGTATTTGTAGTTACCGTTTGGAGCCCACTTCCATACAAAGTCAGCACCGTATAAGTTTGAGCCCGTTACCGCCGCTCCGTGGCTATGATCGTGGTCATGGTCATGCCCGTGATCATGGTCTCCAAACTCACGAACTTTACCGTTTTCATTTCGTAAGTAGCTCAAACCAAACTGCCAGCTTGATGACTCTGAAAAGTCGTCACCTAGCTTAAGAGTTGTAGTGTAAACACCAACGTCAGAGCCATCATCAACAGACGACATCTTACTACCACTTAGCGCTTCAACACCGAACTTCACATACAGATCTGTAGGAAGAACGATGTTTGCACGAACACCATCATCGTAATAATGAGAGCCTAAAAATGTACGGTAAGCAGCAGGACGCTCAACAAAGCTATCGGTATGCATATGTTGGTTATTTAGGTAGCCGAAATCAGACAAGAAACGACCACCTCGAATGCTTAAACCGTAAGGCATCGTCAGTGTTTCAATGAAAGCTTCTTCGAGCAGTAATTCAGTCTCATCATCGTGAGTTTCAATAACCGTAGTCAAAGAGCCATAAAACTTATCATCGATATTCGCAGACATGTTCAGTTCTGTATGACCAAGACCAAAGCCTTCGCCGCGCTCTGCGTTATTACGTTGACCGTCTTGATAATACCCATCAAGAACGACACCAATTTGAGGGTTCGACAACGTGTCGGCAAAAACAGGGGAAACGAGAATGCTACCAACCGCTAGAGAAACCAATTTTTTATTCACAACTTTTTCCTTTCTAAGATACATCACCAATTAATTTATTGTTATGTGATAACATTACAATAAATAGTTAATCGTTGAAATGTAACAAAGTATGAAACAACTCTAATAACAGGGTATTAAACAGGGTAAAAGCCGTTAATATTCAATCACATAAATAAAAACAGCAATTGACAAGTGAAAGCGAATAGTAACTGTATTTATCGAAAGGCTGATATAAGGAAGGAATGATTCGATGGAACAAAAAACTAGAGTTTGAGTTAACGTTGGCCGCTAAAACAAACTCTAGAGATACTGGTGTCGACTATCGTTTTAAAATCACTAAGGGCGTAGCTTTAAAACACGGTCAATGTCTTCTGCAGAATGGCGCTCTGGTACTTGCTCCCACTCTTCGCCAAATGAACGATTAACCACTCGGCCGCGTTGGAAACCTTCACGCGCTTCTAGCTGCTTCGCCCAGCGCACAACGTTGGTGTATGACTCAACTTGTAGAAACTCGGCCGCATCGTAAATTTTGCCTAGCACAAGGTTGCCATACCAAGGCCAAATCGCGATATCAGCGATGCTTAACTCGTCACCCGCCACAAATGTGTTATTTGCGAGCTGTTTGTCTAACACATCTAGTTGACGCTTAGCTTCCATTGCGAAGCGGTTAATTGGGTACTCTTGCTTTTCATCCGCGTAAGCGTAGAAGTGGCCGAAACCACCGCCTAGGAATGGTGCCGAGCCTTGTGCCCAGAACAACCAGTTAATGGTTTGCGTTCTTGCTGCCCCTTCTTTTGGTAAGAAGTGACCAAATTTTTCTGCTAGATGCATCAAGATAGATGCCGATTCGAATACATTCACGTCTTCGTCACCAGACTTGTCGACAAGTGCTGGTATTTTGGAGTTTGGATTCACGCCAACAAAGCCAGAAGAGAACTGATCAGCCTCACTGATGTTGATCAAGTACGCATCATATTCAGCTTCTTTAACACCCGCCGCTAACAACTCTTCCAGCAAGATAGTGACTTTTTGACCGTTAGGTGTGCCAAGAGAATACAATTGAAAAGCATGGTCACCAACAGGAAGCTCTTTATCAAAGCGAGCTCCAGATTCAGGACTATTGATGTTTGCCCACTTGTTACCACCAGCAGTATCGTTAACCCAAACTTTTGGCGGAGTGTATTGTTCTGACATGATATTTCCTTATTAATATAGGGTCTCACAAACTGATATTAGGTCACATGCCTGCGGTTAAAACCCCTGAATACGATTTATTTTCAAACTGTTAAGCATGGCTTATTCCAGAAAGACATAACCCGCTTAAGCGTTAGTGTGTAGAAGGTAAGTCTGTATTCAAACTTCAATCTAATATCGATAAGTCCACTGCATCATTTAGCAATGATTTTACGAACGACATACCGACAGCTTCAAGAAAGCTGTGATAAAATCGGGGTATTACAATTGATAAGGATTTGGCAATGTCTTCTGATTTCACAGGTTCGAGTGCAGCGTATGCTCGCCAAGAGAAAGGCTACCGCGAAAAAGCACTAAAACTGTACCCTTGGGTTTGTGGTAAATGTGCGCGCGAATTTGTTTACTCAAACCTCCGAGAGCTTACCGTTCACCACGTGGATCACGACCATACAAACAACCCTGAAGATGGCAGCAACTGGGAGCTACTGTGCCTGTACTGTCACGATCATGAGCATTCAAAATACACTGACCATGAGCGTTATGGTGTGGATGCAAAAGCGAGTTTAGATGATCATCAGTCAGCGACACACAACCCGTTCGCCGATCTCGCTAAGATGATGAAGAAATAACACACCTTCAGAGTAGTCTTTGGTAGATGGTAACTGCTAGATAATAGATACATAACAAGTAACCCCAGTATGTCACCATACTGGGGTTTCTTTTATCTGCCGTCATAACCAAATAATAGAGTTCAGGTAGGCAGGATCAAAAAAGCCTTCCGAAGAAGGCTTTTTAAGAATCAAATCGAATTATGCTGCCGCTTGCTTGCGAGACTCTTCTACCTTCTTAGCGCGTTGTTTTAGCGTCAATTTATCACGGTATGCAAACCAAACGTAAGACACAACCACTAAGAAGAACAGGTATGACAATGAGAAAATGAACGGCGATTGAATGATATCGTTCGAGATACCCCAAGAAACACCGATAACAGTCACTGCAATTTTCGCAAAAAAGCCACACATCAATAGCACTAATGCCAACTGTGGGAAACGCGTACTGCGGAATGCAAGCCAGTAGCAACTACCAACTGCTAGAGCCGCAACATAGAAGCCGAATAGGAAAGAGTGAATATGGTCAGCTGCCGCTACACCACCAGAAATTGACATCAATAAAATTAAAAACAGTTTCATAATACTCGCCTCACCATAAGTTGGAAACGCATCCTTTCAAATTTGGAATCTCAGTTTGCACACTATTTTCCCACTTTTTACGGACAACACAACCCCTCCAATCGAACAAAATGTAAGCAAAAGTACTAACAAAAATCACCCTTAACAATCTCTTAACATTCTGTTTTTAATAAAACTCCGTTACTCCTTGTCTCATATGAACAAAGCGCTGTTACGATTTATTTTGTTACACAAATTTAACCTTGGAAATTAATTAAAATTATTTGTAACTCTGTGATATCCGCACGCAATACGCGTCTATTCAAAAACCATCACCTCAAAATCCCTGAAATAATAAGAAGACAGAGCGAAAAAGAACAAAATAGAGAGGTGTTAAAAACATTTCAAAAACCAATGAAAAACAACTTATTAACAAATTGAATTTAATTTACCAAAAATGGAAAAAGAGATTCCAATCACATTTTAATTGGTTATAATCCGCGCTCTTTTGCGCTATCTGTTGATAAACGCAAACTAATTTTGAAGAAACAATCACAATAACCCGTCTTTAGTTAAGTGGCTCTCCACTAACCGATGACAAAACTGAGAATAAAAATGAGCAAGATTGATAAAGCAACACGTATCCTGCTAGCAGGCTTCTGTATCAACCTTTGTCTTGGCATCCTGTATGCTTGGAGTGTATTTAACAAAGCGCTAGTAACTGAAGCTGGTTGGAGTGCTGCTGAAGCATCTTCACCTTACGCTATTGCAACTATCACATTCTCTGTTTGTCTTCTTGTTGCGGGCATCCTACAAGACCGTATGGGTCCACGTAAGATCCTTATCCTAGGTACAGCGCTTACAGGCCTAGGTATGATTGCTTCTGGTTTCGCTACAACGCCTATGATGCTGAACATCACGTTCGGTATTCTAACAGGTGCAGGTATCGGCTTCGGTTACGCATGTCTGTCTCCATCAGCAATGAAGTGGTTCCACTCTTCTAAGAAAGGTATGGTTAACGGTCTTATCGCAGCAGGCTTCGGTCTTGCGGCTATTTACCTAGCACCAGTAACTTCTGCGCTAATCGACAGCATGGGTATCCAAACTAGCTTTATGATTCTTGGTGTTGGTGTACTTGCAATCGCAGTACCTCTAGCAGCAACAATCAACAACCCACCAGCGGATTACACGCCAGCTGAGCCTAAAGTAAAAGCAGGCCAAGCTCCTAAAGCGGTTAAGAAGACTGAAGACCTAACTTGGAAAGTAATGCTGAAGACTCCTCAGTTCTACTCTCTATGGATCATGTACGCATTCGCTGCATCTGTTGGTCTAATGATCATCGGTAACATCACTACAATTGCTAGCGTTCAAGCTAACCTGCCAAACGCAGTTTACCTAGCGTCTATCCTTGCAGTATTCAACTCAGGCGGCCGTGTTGCTGCGGGCATGCTTGCAGATAAAATCGGTGGCGTACGTACTCTACTTCTAGCGTTCATCCTTCAAGGCGCGAACATGGCTCTATTCGCTACGTTCAACTCTGAATTCACGCTAATCATTGGTACGGCTATCGCAGCGGTTGGTTACGGTACGCTTCTAGCAGTATTCCCAACACTAACTGCTGAGTTCTACGGCCTGAAAAACTACGGTACTAACTACGGCGTGCTTTACACGGCATGGGGTATCGGCGGCGCTATCGGTGCAGCAGTTGTTGGCTTCTCAATGTCAAACGGCGAAGGTTACGGCCTAGCTTACACAATCTCTGCAGTTATGATGGCAGTGTGTATTGTTCTAGCAATCATCACTAAACCAATCTCTGAAGCTAAAGTTGCTGAACTAAAAGCACCACAAGCTTAATCAACAGAAAAGATTGAATTTGTTACTGAAGAGCTTAACCTTAGGGTTAGGCTCTTTTTGTATCAAGCGACTTCTCCATTGACGACCGAAACCACTCTTCAGCTCTCCCCCACTTATTATCTCGACAACTTCAATCGACTGGTTGAACACGCTCAAACGCTCTACCCCGATCTTCTGAGTGATGATGAATGTCGTTGGTTGTCCGCATACAAACGTCTTTCTGTTTCAAGCCAATGCCTAATGGTTCGTTTGCTTTCTCGTAAAGGCCGTTGGTTTCGCAGCGATAAACTCAACTATGTTGAGATCCCAGATCTAAAGACCGTACTGCAAGAGCTAAACAGCTCAGGCTTTATTGCGTTAAGTCATCCCGAAGAACAGCATCACCTCGTCATTAGTAAGGTCGAGATCGGGTTGCATTTACTCACCAAGCCAGAACTGTTGAATGTATTCCCTGCCTTTAAGAGCAACAAAACCGCGAAGAAAGATGAGCTGTTGTTACGGCTTGATCAGCAACCTTTTGATCAATTTCAAAACCTAAACTTCGACTGTATTTACGTTGTCGAATCTCAAGTTATTGATGTATTACTTTTGCTGTTTTTTGCTAATACTTATCAAGACCTAAGCCAGTTCGTGTTAAGCGATCTAGGGCTCAACACCTTCGAGAACTACCCATTAAGCAAGCAGCGCCGCTTCTTCACTTCTAGAGATCAACTCAATCAATTACTCCAGATGCGCGATATTCAACGCCAATATTCTGAAGGTGATCGTAAAGACCCTGAGTTTCTTGAACTCCTTTTGCAATCAATACCCGCTGACTCGGAACACAGGAGCATAGCCAGAAAACGATCGCGTTTGATCAACGATATCGCGCGCGATCTTGAAAGGCTTAACCTAAACGACCAAGCTGTCTTTTGGTTCAGGCAATCTACACTTCCTCCTAGCAGAGAGCGACTTGCTCGCATCTACGACAAACAAGGTGAGCTAAACTTAATGTGTGACATTGTCACGCAAATGAAAGCTGATCCATCGGATGTGTCAGAGTTAGAAGTCGCGATTAAGCTTGAGGATAGGCTACTACGGAAACAGGGGCACAAAGTTTCACGGACCATAAAGCCGAGCTGCAAAGAGATAAAACTGGAATTAGACCTCAGCCAAACGCGAGTCGAGCTTGCGGTGAAGCAGCATTATGAGAACCAAGGTTGGGACGTCTACTTTTCTGAAAACAGCTTTTTATGTGGCTTGTTTGGTTTGGCTTTCTGGGATGTCATTTTCGCAGACGTTGAAGGCGCCTTTATCAATCGATACCAACATCGACCATTGGATCTGTACCATTCAGATTTCGCAGACAAGCGAGCCGAACAGGTTAAAGCCGTGTTTCAGACGATATCCAAACATGGGCTGAACCATTTTCTTGATACTTACGATGAAAAGCAAGGTATCGCGAACCCCTTTGTTCATTGGAATTATTTTCCTAAGGCACTCATCGAACACGGCATGGCTTCAATTCCAAATGCCTTGGTTGTAGACCTCTTCAAAGTGATATTGAGTGACTTAAAGCTATTTAGAACTGGGATGCCGGATTTGATTGCGTTCAAGGGCGATGAGTTTCATTGGATTGAAGTCAAAGGCCCTGGCGATAAACTGCAAGACAACCAGTGGCGCTGGATCAAAGAGTTTGAGCGATTGTCTGTCCCCTTCTCTGTTTGTTACGTCAATCAATGAGTCTTAGCTCTTAACTCTTAACTCTTAACTCTTAACTGCTAGCTTTTAGCTCTTGGGACTTAAATCTAGCTAAGTCTAAACATCAATTTCTGAGCACTAGCGAGTGACGCGCATCGACAAGTCACTCGTCCCATCAAGATCTTGTCTACAAAATTGTTAGAACATGAGCATTTTCAATCATTTTCGATATAATTATAGAAAATGCCTAATATTTAAATACGTATGAATTTGAAAAAACTCTTCATTTTAGCTTTTGTTAGCGTCTTCTCAGGTTGTGCCGTCTACGCGGGTTTAAACTTCGACGAACTGTTTGGTGAACAACAAGTACGCGATCGCCAAGCACCTATTCTTTCAGCTCAAGCGCAGCACTTCATTGACGAAGTAAAGCCCATCATTGATAACCGATGCGTGGTTTGTCACGCTTGTTATGACGCCCCTTGCCAACTCAAAATGTCTTCAGTGGAAGGTATAGACCGAGGCGCGAGCAAGGCACTCGTTTATCAAGGCACCCGCTTAACGGCATCAGCCCCTACTCGCTTGTTTGAAGATGCTTTAACCACGCAAGAGTGGCGCGATGCGGATTTTCATCCTGTCCTCAATGAGCGTATGCAGAACTCAACGGCTAACCTCGATGCTGGTCTTGTTTCTCGTATGTTGATCCAGAAAGAGAATCACCCTCTGCCCGATCAAACCCAGCTTGAAGGTTTCGACTTTTCAATCGATCGCGACCAACAGTGCCCAACCATTGAAGAATACGCTCAATACGAGAGAGATTACCCAACTTGGGGAATGCCTTATGGGATGCCAAACTTAGACAAAACCGAATACGCGACTTTAATGAGTTGGTTGGAAAATGGCGCGTTAATGAACGACCACATTCCATTGACTGATGCAGAACAAGAGCTCGTTAATGTCTACGAAAGCTTTTTAAACAAGAGCGACAATAAGAGTCAACTTTCAGCACGTTATATCTACGAGCACCTGTTTTTATCTCATGTCTATTTTTCTGATTTAGCTCAACCAACGCGTTTCTTTACTGTTGTTCGCTCTGCAACACCACCAGGTGAAGCGGTACAACGCATCACGACTCGTCGCCCTTATGACGATCCAAAAGTAGACCGTGTTTACTACCGTCTGATTCCAGAACAAGGCACTATCGTCGACAAAACGCACATGCCTTTCGCGCTTAATAAAGAGCGTCTACAAAAGTGGAACACCTGGTTTGTCGACGTAAATTACGAAGTAAAACAACTACCTAGTTACGACATCGATGTTTCAGCAAACCCAATGACATCATTTGAAGCGCTGCCAGTAAACTCGCGCTTCAACTTCATGTTAGATAACGCGCAAAACACCATCATGGCCTACATCAAAGGACCTGTGTGTCGTGGTCAACTTGCCTTGAACGTAATTAACGACCGTTTTTGGGTTTTCTTCATCGACCCAGAGAAAGCCGATGTTCCAGAAATCAACGCCTTCTACGCAAGTCAAAAGAAAAATTTAAAGCTACCTAGCGAACTAAAAAGTAACACCGTACCTGTGACCAACTGGGTAAGATACGCAAAGCAACAAGCGCAATACCTAAACGCGAAATCAGACTTCACTAACCAATGGTTCGAGAGTGGCGTCCACCTAGACACTGGCATCATTTGGGATGGCGATGGCATCAACCCGAATGCTGCTCTCACCGTCTTTAGGCACTTCGATAGCGCCTCTGTTGTACAAGGGTTAGTTGGCACGCAACCTAAGACTGCGTGGATTCTTGATTATGCTCTTCTAGAGCGTATTCATTATCTTCTCGTTGCAGGCTTCGATGTTTACGGCAACTTTGGCCACCAGCTGATTACACGCATGTTCATGGACTTCTTGCGTCTTGAAGGTGAGAGTAACTTCTTAAGCCTTCTTCCTAAAGACGTTCGTCACATTGAACACTCTAGTTGGTACCAGAACCAAAGCGCACAACTGAGTGACTATTTGCAGCGAAACATTGCACCTTTTGATCAGCCGACCAGCGTGGTTTACAAAACGGCGGATCCGAAACACGAACTGCTTGATATGATCAAAGATAAGCTCGCACCTGTTCTCGATAATCGCTTTGAGATTGTTGAAACAGGTTTTGGTAGGAAGAATGAAGCACTGCTTAACCAAGTGAATTTGATAAAGGGCGAAGGCCTGCGTCATGTGCCTCAATTAGTGATGATCATGATTGAAGGCGAAAACGGCGAAGAGCAACTGTTCACCATGATTCACAATAACGCGCACAGCAACATTTCTAGCTTGTTTAATGAAGAAGGTAACCGTGATTACGCCAATGATGACCTTACCCTCGTACGAGGCGTTGTCGGTAGCTACCCTGCGGCTTACCTATCATTAACCGAGAGCGAGATTCCTACTCTGGTTAAAACGCTACAGAACTTGAACACGGAAGAAGACTACGTGGCGTTACTTGATAAGTTTGCTGTACGACGCAGCTCTCCGGAGTTTTGGCCGTTCAGTGACCGTGTCCATCGCTGGTATCAACAAGCGCAACCTATCGAGTTCGGCCTGTTGGATTACAACCGCTTTGAGAACCGCTAGTTTTCACGCATAACTTTTAAAAACAAAAATCCTCTGTCTTGGCAGAGGTTTTTTGTTTATGGGGAAAAGTATCGTAAATGCTATTGAGAAGCGAGAAGTGCTCTAGATTGAACCCGATGTTTCCGGTTGGTGTAGCTCATCAAAAAACGCACGCGCGGCGGGGGAAAGGGAATCTACAGGTTGCTTCAACACCACATAAAACTGACTCTTAAGGCTCCACTTCTCGGGCTGAAGCGGAATCAAGGCTTGGTCATAATGGCCACGGTCGATTAAATGAGACGGTAAAAAACTCAGGTGTGTGCCCGCCAAGGTTAAAATTACACCCGACTCGACATGCCAGCCATCAAAAGGCTTTACGGAATCGTACTGCTCAATATTCAGTAATCGGAACATCTCATCTTTGGCATAGCCGCCCATGTTGATACGACAGCCATCCAATGAGAAATCCTTGTCCATGATCTTCTCAGCCAGATCCTTACGCGCATACAGATAACTGTGCTCTTCAAACAGTGGGTATTTATGTTGAAACGCTGATTTTTGATGTGACCCTAGAACCACTATCATCATATCAATCTGGTTCTTTGCTAACTTCTCATTCAACTGGGTGAAATCCCCGACATCAACACTCACCTCAACACTGTTACTGCGTTGGTAAAACGTCTCGATCGCTTTGGGAAGTGGGTTATAAGGCAAAGTGACGGTGTTATCCAAACATCCAATTCGCACATGCCCAGAGAGTTCCGTCTGTACACCTCGTAACTTATAAGCGAAGTCGGTTAAGGTCGATTTTAGTTGGTTCGCATATTTATACACTTGCTCACCTTCATGAGTCAGCTTAAAACCACGTCGACCACGTTGGCATAATGTTAATTCTAAGCTTTTTTCCAAGGCAATAAGCTGATTACTCAGCACTGGTTGACTAATCCCAGTGCTTGCGACCGCCTGATTGATGCCTCCTTGTTCAACAATTTCACAAAAAAGCTCTAATCTACGTAGGTCTCTTTTATCTAACTTATTGTTTTTATTCACTTTGCCACTCACATTTGTTTTTTGTTATGTTTACATCTGATTATATTCATTTATTAACAATAAATACATCAGTATGCTTTATTCACACTTATGGAATAACAATGCATGGATGGCACTATGGCGGCAGAAGCTTACGTGAATAAACCCGAAGCAACACACAGCCACAAAAAGATAGATGACTTCGAGTTGGAACCCGTTCCCGAGAAGGCCAAACGATCTTGGTGGGTCATCAGCCTTATTTGGTTGGCAATCGGCATCGACATTTCGGGACTGTTTCTCGGCTCGATTCTAAGCAGCGGTATTGGTTTTGAAGACGCACTGCTTGCCACGTTTATTGGTTCAGGCTTATTGGCGATCATCGCGATGCTGTGTGCCAACATTGGCTTTCAAGCTGGCGTCTCTACCCCGCTGGTGAGCAGCGCGGTATTTGGCCGTAACGGCGGTAAAATTCTTGGCTTCATCAACGGCATCTCATTAGTCGGCTGGTTCGCATTCCAGGCTGATTTCTTCGCTTTCATCATGGTCGATGCACTGGCGAAATACGACATCATAATTTCACACCTCACCGCTCTTATTGGCGGCAGTGTGTTAATGATGATGACGGCTATCTATGGCGTTCGTGCTTTAGGCAAACTCAGTACCTATTCTGTTCCATTGATGGTGACGTTGATTACCATCGGTTTGTTTATGGCTGCTGATTATCAAGGTGGCGCAGCGCCATCGATTGAAGATCCTTTGACGCTTGGCCAAGCCATCTCTTTTGTTATGTCTATCTGGATTCTAGCTGCGGTTGCTGCACCTGATATTGCTCGCTACGCCAAAACACGCCGTGATGCGATTTTAGGAGCGGGTATCGGTTTCCTCGTCGGCAACAGTGCCATCATTCTTATCGCATTGATCTTGACCAAAATGACCGGCACCGACGACCTAGTCGAAGTCTTCTTCACCCTAGGTTTAGGCATGGCGGCCATTATAGTACTGGTATTCGCACAATGGACCACCAACAGTAGCAACCTAACCTCTGGCGGCTTATGCATGTCGATGGTTCTACCTAAGATTCCGCGCCCTGTTCTGGTTGTGATCATGACCATCGTCGGCATTGGTATCGCTCAACTCGGCATGGTGAACAAGTTTACCGACTTCTTAATGCTACTCAGCGTAACCATTGCGCCTGCTGCGGGTGTCTACATCGTTCAATATTATGTTTTAGATTCGACAAAAATGAGCTTTGAGAACATCCAACAAGTTCCAGCTTGGATGTTTAAAGGCTTGGCTTCTTGGGCATTTGGTACTGCATTCAGCGCTTGTACTGCACCAGAGTTTTTCAACCTGTTTTCGTTCACCAGCATCTCGGCGTTAGACGGCATTCTTGCCGCTGGTGTGATTTACCTCGCCCTAATGAAGCTTTCTCCTTCAAGTGATAAGGAATAGTAGTTGTGATTATTACTGAACAAATGATTGATGATATCGCGCTGGGTGCGACGGTATTAGGTACTGGCGGCGGCGGTGACCCATACAGCGGTGCCTTGATGGCGAAAGTAGCCATTGCAACGGCAAAGCACCCTGTACGCATGATTCCTTTAGAAGACGTGCAAGACGATTGGATGACAGTGCCCTCTTCAATGATTGGCGCACCAACCGTCGCAGTAGAGAAACTCAATTCGAAAGATCAAATGTTGATTGCTTTCGAAGCGATGGAAAAAGCGCTCGGCACTGAAGTGGCGGCAACGTTTCCTATCGAAGTAGGCGGCTTCAATTCATTGATTCCAATTCTCGTTGCAGCACAAAAGAGCATTCCTGTGATCGATTGTGATGCGATGGGACGTGCGTTCCCAGAAGCTCAGATGGTGACCTTCTTTCTTGATGGTCTCCCTTCTGCACCAAACACATTGGCCGATGAGCGTGGCAATGTCGTCACACTTTACCCAATTGACGGTATTTGGTCTGAAAAGTTTGCGAGACCAATTACCGAACAGATGGGTGGCTCTGCAGCAATGTGCGATTACCCAATGAACGGTAAGAACCTAAAACGCAGCGCACTGCCCGCAACACTGACCCAAGCGATGAAAATTGGTCAAGCGATTAGAATGGCGAACGACAACAATCAGAGTGGCACACGGGCCGTATTAGACATTGTCGGCGGCCATACCATCATCAGTGGCAAGATTGTTGATATTCAACGTGAAACCGATGGTGGTTTTGCAACAGGTGGTGTCGTGATTGAAAAGCTGGCTCAGTTTGAAGATACCGGCGTCGATAACGTGTTTGTGCAGTTCCAAAACGAATTACTTCTCGCGCACAAAGGTACAAGCCGCGCAGACATGAGCCAAGATAACCTGCTGGCATCAACACCGGATCTTATTTCGATCTTGGATCATGAAACGGGTAAGCCAATCACAACCGAACAACTTCGTTACGGGCAGCGCATCGACCTTATCGCTTACCCTTGCGACCCCAAATGGCGCACTGACAAAGGTATTGAAGTCGCGGGCCCGGGTTACTTTGGCTACACCGTCGAGTATCAAACCATTGAACAACTAAAGTCTGCATTGAAGAGGTTGTCGCATGACAAACATTACGCTTGATTACTGCCGTTTGGGCATTGACGTAGGTGGCACCAATACCGACGGTGTGCTGCTCGACGCAGACTTAAATGTGATTGCCAAAGTAAAAACCGCAACCACACATGATGTTTCAACAGGGATCGACAACGCGATTTCTGCGCTATTAAACCAAGCAAACATTGATGGTCAGCAAGTGAAACACGCGATGCTTGGCACGACTCAATGCACCAACGCAATCGTTGAACGAAAAGGCTTAGACAGAGTCGGCATGATTCGCTTAGCGCTTCCCAGTGGTGATAGCGTCCCGCCCCTTTGTGGTTGGAGTGAAGCGTGGCAAAACCTGCTTGGTCAGCACTTCTACCAAGCACACGGCGGCTATGAATATGACGGCCAGTTGATTGCCGACATTCAAGAGTCTGAGATCCGCGAGCTTTGCCAGAAAATGAAAGGCCAAGTGGATTCCATTGCTATCTGCGGAGTGTTCTCTCCCGTCAACGGCGACCAGGAGCTTCAAGCAGCAGAATGGATTCAACAAGAACTTCCGGGCGTGAACCTATCGTTATCCCATAAAGTGGGCAGTTTAGGGCTTTTAGAGCGTGAGAACGCCACTATCCTCAATGCGGCTCTGCAAGGGACAGCAAAACGATTCGTTGACGGCTTTTGCAGTGCACTCATCAATCATGAAATCCACACCACGCCTTATTTCGGTCAGAACGACGGAACACTGATGTCACAGCAGTTCGCATTGATGTACCCGATTCTTACCGTGGCTTGTGGGCCAACAAACTCGATTCGTGGAGCGAGTCACTTAACTAAGTTAAAAGACGCGATTGTGGTCGATGTGGGCGGCACTACGTCTGATATCGGCGTACTGACTCACGGCTACCCAAGAGAATCGAGCTTAGCAGTAGAAATCGGTGAAGTGAGAACCAACTTCCGTATGCCTGATATTTTGGCGTTAGCCATTGGTGGTGGTACCAAGGTTCGCTTTGAACAGCAGCGTATAGAGCTAGGCCCAGAAAGTGTTGGCCATACCTTGACGCAAACGGCGCGTAGCTTTGGTGGTGATGAACTTACGCTCACCGATATTGCACTCAAAACAGGACAAATGCAGTGGCAGGCAGAACATCAACTGAGTGATGAGATTGGTGTTTCAGCCGAACAAGCAAGCAAGATTTATCAACAAATGGTCACGGATGTTGAAGAAGGCATCGATAAGATGAAGACCTCTGCGGCGAGTGTACCCGTAATCATGGTTGGTGGTGGTAGTGCCCTATTCCCAGATCATTTTGAAGGTGTGAGCCAAGTGGTTCGTCCTGAGCACTTTGAAGTGGCTAATGCGATTGGTGTTGCGTTGGGTGAAATATCAGGTCAATTCGATAAGATCGTACCGATTGACCCAGCATCACGTGAAGAGACCTTAAAGGGCTTGGAAGCGCAATCAAAGCAACTGGCGATTGAAGCTGGCGCATGCAGCGATAATGTCGCGATCATTGAACGCAGCGAGATTCCATTAAGCTACCTACAAGGCAATATGGTTCACGTTAAGATCAAAGCTGCTGGACATATCAAGATGGCTTAGAGCCGTTCCTTGAAAGCCTTACTTAGATTCTTATTCGACAATAAAAAAGCAGGTCACTTCTTCATATTAAAACGGAGAAATAGCCTGCTTTTTGTTTTCTGTTCTTATTTTGGGGCTTTCCGCCCAATAGCCACTCTATAGTTGCTCTCGGAGCGCTGCTAACGAGTCTTTCACCAATTCAGGTAATGAGTCTGCATTATCGCGATATTGAAGTAATGGATCCTCGCTCGCTTCAATGCTCTGGCATAAAGCAAACAGTGCAGATAATCCTAGGCTGCCGGCAGACCCTTTCAGTTTATGAGCTAAAGACTTAATTTCACGAGCGTTGTCAGCGGCACTTGCCACAATCAGTTCATCGAGAGTGACTTGGCTGCTTTGGTCAAACAACCCAACAATCTGCACTATTTTTTCTCGACCGAGAATGGCCAAGTCGTCTTTGATAATCTTAGGGTTAATCATCTGCACAATCGGTTCTCCTTGATTATGTTCCGCGTCTTGGTTTGCTCGTTGTGTCGAGCTTGCAAATGCCAATGCTGATAAGTCTAGCTCGGTTTCCTGAGGTTTAGAGTTTAGCTGACAGCAAACAGCATCTGACGGATCCGGCTGAGGCAGCAACAGCGTGTGACCGTCCAACTGCTCAACAATCAATTCCGATAATGCTTCCTTCTCTAACGGCTTAGGTAAGAATCCATCAAAGCCAGACGACAAATAGCTTTCCACTTCTTCGTTAAACACATGAGCCGATACTGCGATCATTGGGGGTACTTTTCGAATTACGTCTTCTTCACTTTTATGCTGAAGCGCATCGTCTTTGAGTTGTTGAATTAACTCGACGCCATCGCAGTCGGGTAAGTTAATGTCCACCAGCGCAATATCGAACTCTTGCTCACTGAATATGGCTCTCGCTTCTTGTCCGGTTGTCGCAATCACAACCTCGTGCCCCAAGTTATGCAAGAAGCCTTCAGCAACGATGCAGTTTACGGGGTTATCTTCAATCAGAAGTACTTTAGCTCGAATACACGCTTCAATGACCGGTACTTTCGTTTCTATCTTCTCACCGGCTTCAAGTGGCAGTGAGAACCAAAACTGGCTACCCTCGCCTTCTTCAGAATGAACGCCAATATCCCCGTTCATTGCCAACATGATGCTTTTACTGATCGCTAATCCAAGCCCTGTGCCGCCGGTTTTGTTGCGACCGCTATCGGTTTGGGTAAAGGCATCAAACAGACAAGCTTGTTCGCTAGCATCAATACCGACACCTGTATCTGACACTTCAAACATCACTCGATTTTCATCTTCGATATCTAAGCTGATAAAGATATCGACCGAGCCACTTTCCGTAAACTTAATCGCGTTACCGACCAAATTATTCAAGATTTGGCTGATTCGCGTTACGTCACCACGCCAATAGCGTTGCACATCACTTTCAATATGGAAATCAAAGTTCAGCTTCTTCTCAGCGGCACGCCCTTCCATCAATTGGTAGGTATCTTGAACCATCTGATGAAGATCAAACGAAGCAGTGCGGATTTCTAAATGCCCAGCTTCAATCTTTGAGTAATCCAACACGTCATTCAAAATCGCGAGTAGGTTCTTACCGCTGCGGTTAATGATGTCTGCATAGCCGGATTGCAGCGGGTCTAACCCGGTATCTTTGAGCAATCTTGCAGTACCTAATACACCGTTCATCGGCGTTCGTATTTCATGACTCATCGTCGCAAGGAAAGCGGATTTTGCGCGGCTTGCTTGTTCTGCGGCGTTACGAGCCTTAGCGTGGTTCCCTACCTCGATGTTCAGCTTCTCATTGGTCTTTTGCAGCTGGTAGGTTCGGTCTGTGACCAACTCTTCTAAGTGTTCTTTGTGCTCTTCAAGTTCGCGTTTCGCCTTTGCTTCACCCACCGCAACCACTTGTAGCGCCTGCGCGGTGTTTCTGGCAGTGATGATCGCCTCGCCCATATGAGCCAGCTCATCATTACCCTTTACCGAGATATCAATATTCAGGCGACCTTGTGCGATAGACATCAAGGCCGATGAGTATTCAGTAAGACGTTTAACAACCGAGATATACACCACTCGCCACACGATAAATGCAACGATAACCAAACCAATAACCGAAATCACAGACAGTGACCATTGAGCCAAATTCAACGTGCTGGTCAGCTCATCAACCGCTTTTTTGGTACTGCGGTTTGAATCATCAACCAGTTGGTTAACCGTTGTATTCAGCTGAGAGAACAGCTCCAACGTATTTTGCATCAGAAACTCTGACTTTTTGGTGTTCTCATATTGTTCTAATGAAATATCGAACACGACTTGGCGTTTTCTGAGCTCTTCTAGAAGCTGAGACATCTGCGCTGAACGAGTAGGATCTTCGACCGCTTTAACGCGGCGCGCCATGATTCTTAGGTTGGATTCAAATTCTGATTGGATTTGATGAATACGCTCTACGTTGGTAACGGTTTGCGTTTCTTCAATTTGGTTAAGCATTTTGAACGCCAGCAAATGCAATTCGTGTAGGCGCTCAGACAAATCAAGGTCAACCTCTACAAGCGCATCTAAGGCTTGGTAGGCTTTATCCGTTTCTTTGGTTTCTAGCAGGTCATAGATATGCGTGACGTTAGCAACCGCAATGGTAGCCGTGTTCAAAACTTGGGTTCGCGTCAACTGCTCTAGCTCTTCGGCCAATAGGCGCATCTCTTCGACACGAGACGACAACTCTTTGCTTAACCAAAGCTTACGCTCAACCGACACACCCAACTCAGCCAGTGTGTTAATAACGCTTTGAACATTGTTTTCGAGTTTATTGAGGAGCTGAGAATCGAAACTGTCGACACCAAGCTCTTTGATATGTTGAAGAAGCGACTCAAGTTGGTCAAACAGTACGGTGCCAGCCTCTTTTCTTTCAGCTTCGTTTCTCGCATTAGAAAGTGTTTGTACTGACGAAATAATACGGTTACTCAACTCAGAAACCTGACGAGCTTCGATCATGGCAGGAAGCGCCGAATCAACGACGTTTCTTTCCGTTTTGGCTACAAAGCTAAAACCAGAAACACCGATCAATGCAGACAATAGAACCAACAGTGCCATCACTAAGAATGAGGCCAGCAGCTTGCGTCCAATACTCGCTGAAGCTAACAACATAAACTCTAAACCTTAAAACGTTCTTCTTTACCCATGCAGAATACGCTATATTTTGCAGTGTTTCTTATCTAAAACCAACAAAACGGCAATTCATGCTATCTAGACCTTTCGCTTCAATAATTCTTCTCTCACTACTGGCCTCAGTGACTACTGTCGCAGGTGCTAGTGAGCCTTTGAGCCCAATAAAACCCGCCAATGCCACATCACAAAAAGAGAAAATCTGTGCCATTTATCCGCACCTCAAAGACTCTTATTGGTTGTCGGTAAACTATGGAATGATCTCTGAAGCAGAAAAGCAGCAAGTTGAGCTAAGAGTATTGGAAGCTGGCGGTTACCCCAACGTGGCCAAACAAGCCTCGCAACTGGTGCTTTGCACGCAATGGGGAGCCGATGCCATTATTTTAGGTACGGTTTCACCCGATGCGTATCATGACAATCTCAGCGATTGGGTTGGCTCGACGCCTGTGTTTGCTACGGTAAATGAGTTAACCGTCAATGAAGAACAACAGAAGGTATTAAAAGGTACGGTCGGTGTCGATTGGTACCAAATGGGATACCAAGTCGGAGATTTTTTGTCGAAACGACACCCGAAAGGATCAGGCGAAACACCTATCGCCCTGTTACTTGGCCCACAAGCGAGTGGCGGCACTAAGCCTGTAGCACTGGGGTTTTATGATGCGATCAAGTCGAGTGATATCAAAATTGCGATCAGCTATTGGGCAGATAACGATAAAGAACTTCAAAGAAATCTAGTACAGCAGGTGATAGAAGAACCTGATATCCAATATATAGTCGGAAGTGCCGTCGCGATTGAAGCAGCGATCAGTGAGCTACGAGCGGCCGATAAAACCGAAGATATTGGGTTAATCTCAAGTTACCTAAGTCACGGAACCTACCGTGGTTTACTCCGTAACAAGGTACTTTTTGCGCCAACAGATAAAATGGTTGAGCAAGGTCGCTTGTCGGTAAAACAAGCCACGAGTTACTTACGCGGTCAACCTTACGAGCAACACAGCGCACCGATTATCGAAGCGCTGACACCTGCAACTCTCAAAGATCAAATTATCGCCGACTCATTGTCACCTTCTGAGTTTCGTCCGGTATTCAGTGTGAATCCATAGTGCTATATTGACTGAAGAACTCAAAACAATAAAAACGAAACAACAATTTAGGGAACATTCATGCAAAAAACAACGCGCACTATGCCAACACACAAGCATATCGCTTTGGTCGCTCATGACCACTTCAAACCTGAGCTACTAAGATGGGTCAAAGAGAACAAAGAAAAACTACAAAAGCACTTCCTTTACGCAACGGGCACGACTGGTTCTTTACTAAGTAAAGAGACAGACTTAGCAATCAAGAGCATGATCAGCGGCCCTATGGGCGGTGACCAACAACTTGGCGCGCTTATCTCTGAAGGCAAGATCGATATGCTGATTTTCTTCTGGGATCCACTTAATGCTGTACCACATGACCCAGACGTAAAAGCACTGCTTCGTATCGCAAGTGTTTGGAACATTCCTGTGGCCACTAACCGCGCTACCGCTAATTTCTTGTTTAACTCTTCACTGCTTGAAGAAGAAGTAATCATCGAGATCCCAGACTACGAAGCGTACCTAGCTGAGCGCACGTAATCGCACGTTAAATGTGCTCTCTACTGAACAGACTAAAAAGCCTGCATTTTATCGCAGGCTTTTTTATGTCTCGTTTTCAGACATTAAACAGTTCAATCATAAAACAGTGCGAGAGTCTCTCTATTTATCGCTCCACACTGCCATCTCGTTGCCACTTGGCTCTCTGAAATGGAAACGTCTGCCGCCGGGAAAGCTAAAGATCTCACGGTTTATCTGACCACCAGCATCAATTACATCGCGCTCGGTTTGCTCAAGATCTTGGCTATAAAAAACCATCAGCGCCGCGCCATTATCCGTATTCGACGCCAGATCCGCCAAATAGAAGCCGCCCATTAAGCCTTTGCCTTCAAACGCAGAATACTCAGGGCCATAGTCTTCAAAGCTCCAACCAAACACTTGACTGAAAAATGCCTTAGTTGCGGCGATGTCTTTCGCAGCAAATTCAATGTAGTTAATAGAGCCGTGTTCCATAGCAAATTCCTTATGCTTTATGCGTCTGCCTTGTGATATTAGGGCAGGGATTGAAGATCTAATCTTAGACAATCAAGTCAAGTAACATCACTTTTTACGAACAACTGGGTAATCAGAACCATGCAGCTCCTGCACAAAGCCAGAGCCGTCGCCACTGTGCGTGATCCATACTTTCTCTTTTGCCCGCGTCATTGCTACATAGAATAAACGACGCTCTTCAGCATAAGGGAACGCGTCTGATGATTCAGTCAATGCGCCATCAATATGCAGCTGTTTCTTCTTGGTCGGGAACTGTCCTTCGTCAACACAAAGAATAATGACAAAGTCCGCCTCTTTACCTTTACTGCCGTGGCAAGTCATGAACTTGATATCAATGGAAGTGAAGATCTTCTTCCAATCTTCCAACAACTCTGGCTTGTGGTAATGATTACGTCCAAGTAGCAGCACCGATTTATTGGTTTTGCCTTTGGATTGACGGTTCAGTTGATCAAGAATCTTCTCAACTTCTTTACTTGGCGCACTGTACACCGCCTTCTGCTTCTGTTGCTTGAAGCTGTTCAGTTCTTTCGGAATCTGAATTGGGTTTTCTTGTACAAAGCGATTAGCCACCGCACCTAACTGATTGTTAAAGCGGTAAGTGGTATCTAGGTGATGAATGGTCGAGCTTTCAAAACGATCCTTAAAGCCCGTGGTCAAATCCACATCCGCACCTGCAAACTGGTAAATCGACTGCCAGTCATCGCCTACTGCAAAAATAGAGGCTTGATGCTCGGCTTTAGACTGATTACACAGTGCTTCAACCAAGGCAAGACGATCAGGTGAGATATCTTGGTATTCATCGATCATGATGAACTTCCAAGGTGAGATAAACTTGCCCTTCTCGACATACTGAGTCGCTCGGCTGATCATGATTGAGAAGTCGATATGATTCTGTTCTTTCAACTCCTTTTGCCACGCGGTTACACATGGCCAACACAGTGAAAGCTCGCTGTTGAGGCGCGTATAGTCTCGGTGATCAATCAGCTGTTGCTGTACTTCTTTTTTGGTTAAACCCGACGCATTCAACTGTTCTAGCTGCTTTTCAAGCCAACCGATCAATTTGAAGTTTGAAACGTGGCTACCAAGCTCATCGTCACCGGTTAAATAAGCGATTGGCCATTTAGACAAATGCTTTTGCCAACGTTTAAAGTTGGTCGGTGTCATCCAGTGCTTCTTCAACCAATCAATGCACCATGCTTGGCGTTGGTTGTCATCGAGCGCTAAAGGAGAAATAACCACACGTTCGGGTTCAACTTGATTCAGTATCTTTAAACCCAACTGGTGGAAAGTGCTGACTTGCACCTTCTCTGCTGATAAACCAATTTTGCTGTCGAGACGTTGCTTCATCTCTTCTGCCGCTTCACGACCAAAAGCGAGCAATAGCAACTCTTCAGCTTGAGCTTGATGGCTTTGCAGTAAATACGCGACGCGAGCCGTTAGAACACTGGTTTTACCCGAGCCTGCACCCGCTAAAATAAGGTTGTGATCATCATTCATCAACACCGCATATTGCTGCGATAAGTTCAGTGGTGACGACTCACATTGCGCAAACAACACTTCCCAGTTTTTTCGCTCGGTCTCTAGCCATTGCTGGTTTCTTTCAGCTTGCTTGATTTCCGTTTCAGATAACCATGGCTGCATTCTTGCGATGCGGTTTGGCATGCGTTGTGCGGCCTCTTCTAGCGTCATTGTCATACTCTCTAAGCCTGAGTTGACCATATCAACCCAAGTGTTGACCTTAGAATGCGGTAGAAAGGCTGGTAATTGCTCAAGACGTGTTAATTCAGCTTCCCACTGAGGTACGTGTTCAGCCAATTGTTCACATTGAGTGTCGTGCCACTTCTGATAAGCACTAACTGACGCGCGTGCAAATTGACGGCATTGATCCCAAGGTAAGCCTTGTACTAACCAACTGCGCTGTGTTCCATCTTGTTGATTAGCAAAAAATTGTAGCGATCCCCAGAACAATCCGCGCTTTATCGCGATCTTGCCACTCCAAATAGTAAATGGGATACGCTCTTCACTGCCTACTGAAGATAACAGCAAGCGTGGACCATCAAGTTCAACCTGATGATATTCATTTTGAATAAAAAACTGTGCAGTCTTGTTAGCGCTTAGCTGCATTGGAGTGTGCTCTTAATTGGGAATATTGAATTTATATCATGATGCAATGAGAATTAATAATATCTCATATCTTATCGACGCTTTCATGACCACCTACGGGCAATTATGGATAAGTATCAAATTCCTGTGCTTGATTTCTGTTAGGATTATGGTTTTTAGTGTGTCAAGTGAGCGACTGTGGACTTTTCAGCCAAATTACGCCTCTATTGGGCGAATAAAACCATAAATTACAGCGTATTAATTCTCATCACTCTGCTCGGCGTGGTGGTGCCTGCTTGGTATTATGGACAAAACACACTGATCACGCCTTTGATCTTAGGCGTTATTGCTGCGGCTCTTGCGGAAAGTGATGACAGCTTTACCGGGCGCTTGAAAGCACTCACGCTGACCTTTATCTGTTTCGCCGTTGCGGCTTTCTCTATTGAGCTTCTCTTCGATACGCCTTGGCTGTTCGCGATAGGGCTTTTTGTTTCAACCTTCTCTTTTATCATTCTCGGGGCAATTGGCCCTAAATACGCGAGTATCGCGTTTGGTTCTCTCTTGGTTGCCATCTATACCATGCTTGGTGCACACGAGAGCACCAACCTTTGGTTTCAACCGCTTCTACTGTTAACTGGCGCCGCTTGGTACTACTTCATGTCGATGATTTGGCAGATAGTGTGGCCAATGCAACCCGTGCAGCAAAACTTAGCCACGGTATTCGATCAAATCGGTAACTACATCGATTCAAAAGCGGAACTCTTCTACCCCGTTTCTGACTTGATTCCCCAGCCACACCGAATCATTGAAGCCAAACTCAACGCGAGTACCGTTAACGCACTCAACATGTGTAAAGCGACGCTGCTTAATCGCTCTAAGCGCGGACACATTGACGGCCCTAGTGACCGATTTCTTAACACCTACTTCATCGCACAAGATATTCATGAACGCGTCAGCTCTAGCCACTATCGCTATCAAGAGCTAGCAAAACACTTTGAGCGCTCTGACGTGTTGTTTAGATTTAAGTATCTACTGGAAGCGCAGGCCACTGCGTGTAAAGAAGTGGCGAGCTCGTTGAAAGTTGGCGCTGAATACCAGCATGGTGACAAGTCTGTATTGGCACTCGATGAGCTGATGTCTTCGCTCAATCATCTGCACCAACAGAATAATCCTAAATGGAAATCACTGCTGAACCAGTTGGATTACTTATTCAATAACCTAGCAACCGTTGAAAAACAGCTCTCGAATATCAGCAACCCAGATGCAGAGAAGATTGAAGAAGGTGTATTGAACGATACCAACCCTCATACTTTGACGGCAATGTGGCACAAGATCAAAGCTAACTTGCACACCGATTCTATGCTATTCCGCCACGCGATTCGCATGGCGATCACTTTGACGCTGGGCTACGGGATTATCCAGGGTTTTGATATCGAACGAGGTTATTGGATTCTACTGACGACACTGTTTGTGTGTCAGCCAAACTACAGTGCAACCCGTCAAAAACTGACGGCGCGTGTCATTGGCACGGTCGCAGGCTTATTGATCGGAGTACCGTTACTGACTTTCTTCCCGTCGCAAGAGAGCCAATTAGTGTTCATTGTGATCAGTGGCGTGATGTTCTTTGCGTTTCGAATCAATAACTACGGGTTTGCGACCGGCTTTATCACACTGCTTGTGCTCTTCTGCTTTAACCAATTAGGTGAAGGCTACGCGGTAGTATTGCCAAGGTTAGCGGATACCTTTATTGGTTGTGCTCTCGCCGTGCTTGCTGTCATTTATGTGTTACCTGATTGGCAGTCGAAGCGACTGCACAAAGTGATGGCGAATGCGCTCGATTCCAATAAGAACTATCTCGCTCAGATCATCGGCCAATACCGTGTCGGTAAGAAAGATAGCCTAAACTATCGTATCGCTCGACGTAGTGCGCATAATAATGATGCAAACCTGACTGCCGCGATCAGTAGCATGTTGGTTGAACCGGGTAAGTACCGCACCTCTGAAGATGAGAGCTTCCGATTCTTAACACTCAATCATGCTCTACTTAGCTATATCTCGGCTCTGGGTGCTCACAGAACGCGTATTGATGATGAAGCGACACACAAACTGGTGCTAGATGCGCACAGAGTAATCCACCAGCATCTCGACGCTCTAAATGATCAACTCTATTCTCATAAAGAGCATTGTGAAGTGAAAAACGCTTATGACCCGGAGCTGGATAAACGTTTGAGTGAATGGCGAGAAGAAGATGAGAATTCTGTCAAAATGGTTCTACAACAGCTCCATTTGATCTATCGAATGCTTCCAGAACTGCATACCTTAGCGACCAAGTTTGCAGTTAAGGTTAAGATCGACAAGTCGTTTGAAACAGAAGCTTCTTGAGCAACAAACAAAATACCGTAAAAACAAAAAGATAACGCCAATTGCTTATCTTTTGATCATCACAAATATTTATACATTGCTTTACCCATACCCCTAATTGGGTAGAGAAATTACTTACCTACCCTTGTGCCACAAGGGTTGAAGGCGTTTTTACATTGTAGGAATTTTCTGACTTTGATTGACCAAGCCTTAACTTTTCCTAACATTTCTCGGACAAAAACGACCACAGGAATTTATAGTTGTCTTAGTTTCAAGAAACTTCAAACATCATTTAAAATTCACTTAATCTTGTTTGATTTCCTGAATCAGTAGACTATGCTCTAAAGAGCATATTGATTTGAACAAAGGTCACACTATGAATACACAGCAATTTGAAGCATTTAAGCAGCAAATACAGCTTCTTAGCCCACAACAATTAAAAGCACTTCAGGGTGAGATCGACGGCAACCTTGAAACAGAGAAGCCTTCTTTGCTTACTGATGAAGAATTAAACGCGCTAAATGACCTGTTCAGTTAATAGACAGACATCACTATTTTAGCTTAAGTTCACATTTTCACCGTAAATTTCATCTGTTCACCATTGCGCTCAAAATATCGTCCGCCTAGACTCATTTCATACGTCAATAAAAGGTTCTGATATGTCGATATCTGGTATTCAATCTGGTTACGCCATTATTCAGCAATCCACCAACATGGCTGAAGAAGCCGCAATCGAGCTCAACCAAGCCTCCAAACACGCTCTAGAATCCGACGACACTTTCGAAGCTAGCGATCTCAGCTTTAATCAAATAGAGCCTGAACAAGCCATTTCCTTTAAAGACAAAGAACCTGAACCTGCTTCATCTTCAACCGATTCCCTGATTAAACTGACACAAAGCGCAAGTTATAACCGCGTTGGTGCAAGTGTGGTTGATCGTCAAAACGAAGCCATCGGTAGCCTTCTCGACATTCATATCTAAATTTCGCTCAAATACAGCCTATATTTCGCGAAACTTCGCTGCTTTTTGCTTCAACAACCACACAAACTGTAACTCATTATATCAGGCGCTTGTTTCTGGTTTATTACTCGGTAGAATCAGCGCAAACCAATTTGCTGCACAAACTTTACTTCATACTATTTATGCCAAAACTAAATCTGCATCGCCGTGACTATGTTTCTATTTTAGGAGGCGACATCTCCGCAGACGAATTAGAAAAAAAGCTTCAGCCTCATTTTGAAAAGCCAGTAAATAAGCTGACACCTAGCCCCTACCTGACAGAAAAGAATCTCACACGTCGCTGGACAGCGCTCGATAATGCAGATTCACAGCAAGAACTGCTCGACCCTCATACACAAAGTCAGTTCCAAGCTTATGAGAAAAACATTGAGCACTTTATTGGCACCGTTAAAGTCCCTGTGGGAATATCTGGCCCTTTAAGAGTCAATGGCCTATTTGCTACGGGCGATTACCTCGTACCACTCGCGACCACAGAAGCTGCGCTTGTCGCGTCTTATAACCGTGGTTCTAAGCTGATTACGGCTTGTGGTGGCGCAAGTGCTATGTTGCTCAATGAAGGCGTAACACGTACTCCTGGCTTTGCATTTCAAGGATTAGTTGAAGCCGGACAGTTTGTGGCTTGGGCTGTGACTCAGTATGACCAGTTCAAGATCTTGGCAGAATCAACAACATCACACGGCAAGCTGACCGACATTAATATCAACATCGAAGGTAACCATGTTTACTTGGTGTTCGAATTTCTAACCGGAGACGCTTCTGGTCAGAATATGGTGACCATCGCAACCAATGCCGTGTTTGAGTACATCATCGAAAATACGCCAGTTAAGCCTGACCACGCTTTCCTTGATGGCAACTTGTCAGGCGATAAGAAAGCCAATACCCAAACCTTGCGCAGCGTTCGTGGCAAAAAGGTAACTGCTGAGGTTAATATCCCTGCAGAGCTTGTCGCGAAGTACCTACACACGACACCAGAGAAGATGGTCCAGTTTGGCCAAATGACCACAGTCGGTGGCGCTTTGAGCGGCACTATCGGTATCAACGCCCATTATGCGAATGCACTGGCGGCACTTTACATCGCTTGTGGCCAAGACGCGGCCTGTGTCGCCGAGTCAGCGATTGGTATGACGCGTATGGAACTCAACAAAGAAGGCGGTTTATACGCTAGCGTGACACTGCCTAACCTAATGGTGGGGACTGTCGGCGGTGGTACTGGCTTGCCAAGTCAAAAAGCCTGTTTAGATTTACTTGGGCTGCATGGTAACGGTAAATCACAAGCCCTAGCTGAAGTTTGTGCTGCACTGTGTTTAGCGGGTGAACTATCGATTGTGGGCGCATTTTGCGCAGGCCACTTTTCACGAGCGCACCATAAGCTAGCTCGTAAATAACCTTTATCCAATTTGGCTTGTTCGATTTTGTCGTTCATGCAAAATCACAAGCCAATCTGAATGCGTGAGTCATAAATGGATTACTTACACTTATCTAGGGTGAGCCTTAAGCACCTCACTGCGCTTCATATTATGCTGAACACCCACAGCGTCACTCAGACCTCAGAGCAACTCTGTGTCAGCCCTTCGAGTGTAAGCAAAACCCTGTCTCAGTTGCGTGACATCCTGAATGATGAGCTTTTCTATCGAGATGGTACCAAGCTTATCCCGACTCCCTTTGCTCTGAAGATAGCGCCCACTGTTCACGCAATTCTTTCAAGCATGAATGGACTGCTTCATCAAAAGAGTTTTACCCCTCAAGAGTACCAAGGCAGTTTTTCACTTTCGATGCGTGAAAGTACCTTCGAAGTATTTGCCTCTAAGATAAGTAAAATCACTACTGAACTGGCGCCAAACGCGAAGCTCAACATCTATTCGAAACAACAGCTCGGCTTCGATGCTTTACTCAGTGGCAAGGTCAATTTGATCTTGTTGCCTCATGATATATCTCAGCCGCCGACCGATAACAAAGAGCTGGTTTGGGAAACAATTCTTCCAGATGAAATGGTTTGTTTGATGGGCGCACACCACCCTCTCGCTCAGCAAGAACTGACGGTAGAAGGCTACTTAGATTACAAGCACATTGGGATTTTAGATAACGAACTGTCTCAGCCTTACTTTGAACAAAACTTGGTTCAATGCCACCAACCAAGAGAGATGGCAATATCGGTCGCGGACTTCGGCGCTGCGGCTGTGTTGTGTCACCACACACCTTTCCTGTTCACTTGCTCTAAACAGTGGGCTGAGCATGCTAAACAAGCTCAGGGCTTAGTGAGCAAGCCCTTGCCTTTTGATTACGGTAAGGTGGCGTACAGCTTGGTGTGGAATAAACCCAACATGAATGATCAAGCGATCAAATGGTTGTGTGACCTGTTTTTAGAAGCTTAATATTTTTAGAGACTTAATATCTTTAGAAAGTTAACGTTCTTAGAAGCCTGATTGACCGCCTAAGAAATCTAAAGACTAGGTATAAACCTCAGGAGTTTGCATCGGTCTTTGAACTATGGTGTAGAGCTTATCGTGAAAGCTCTGCATCTGTTTTTCGGTGCATTTCGGCCAATCTAACGCGTCGCCAATGACACCATGATGCTGAAACGCATTCAGCCGAATTCGAATATCACTTGGTAGAGTCTTCAAGTAACGCCCCACTTGTTCAATTTCGTCCTCAAGATCGCTTTTATTTGGGATATGTAGCAACCTAACTTCGTGCAGTTTTCCTTTATCTGCTAAGTAGTTAATGGTTTCAAACACCCTATGATTACCTCTAGCCACTAACCATTGATGTGTTTCCGATTGCCATGATTTTAGGTCAATCATCGCGCCATCAAGATAAGGCAACACCTTGTCCCACCCTTGAAGTGACAGCGAACCATTACTATCAATAAAACACGTGAGATGCGCTAACTGTGGATCACGTTTAATCGCTTGAAACAGCTCTATGATAAACGGCAACTGCATGGTCGCTTCACCGCCAGAAACGGTAATGCCACTCAAGAAAAACTGATTATGCCTGACAAGCTCCAGAACCTCGGATACCGTCATCGTGGTGATTTTGGGGCTCGACTTATGATCACAAATATCGACGCACTGATCGCAGTTGGTACACGCGACCGGATCCCACTTCACCTTACCATCTACAGAGCTTAATGCGCCGCTTGGACACCCACTTATGCAGTCTCCGCAATGGTTACAGTGATTAATAGTGTGTGGGTTATGGCAGGTTATACAATCGAAATTGCACCCTTGTAGAAACAGCACTAGGCGATTTCCCGGTCCATCAACACAAGAAAAGGTCAGCACACGGCTGACCTTCGCTTGTTTTTCTGTCTTATTACTTTTAACCCTAGCCATTTGAGTTGTTAGATCAGAAATTTTCATAATTCACATTGTTCGTATTCGAAACGCACCATACACATAACGCACGCACGTTAAAGCTATTCGTATGTCGGCGACATCTCTAAACTCGCCACGCGTGGTTTACGCTCTAATATGCCCGTGTTCTTCGCAGCTTCGGCACCTAAAAAGGTGGTATTGGTGCGTGAGCCTTGCTCGTCATATTTGGCAATGTCAGATAGCTTAATCATGTAACCCGTGACACGAACCAAATCATTTGATGCAACGTTAGCCGTGAACTCTCGGTAACCCGCTTGAATCGCGCCTTTACACAGGTTAAACATCGCTTCAGGGTTAGATTTCACTGTTTCGTCGATGGTCAGAATGTCACTGATGCCCGAGGTGTAGAACTTATGGTGACCCGCGGTTGCACGAACGTAAGAGACAGGATCCGGTTCGGTACCATAAGGAATACGGACACCCGGCGTCACATCTTCATCTAAGCTAATACCGCCTTGAGCATGCAGCAGAGCTTTACCTTCTAATCCATATTTCACTTCAGAGCGTTCAACGATCTCAGCCAGCTTTTCAGAGATACGATGACCAAGCTGATTCGCCAGTTCATCGTGACCATAACGCCCTGCTTGACCTTCTTTC
This sequence comes from Vibrio sp. 10N.286.51.E5, assembly GCF_041469125.1. Classification (NCBI taxonomy): domain Bacteria; kingdom Pseudomonadati; phylum Pseudomonadota; class Gammaproteobacteria; order Vibrionales; family Vibrionaceae; genus Vibrio; species Vibrio sp. 10N.286.51.E5. Next base: position 48,813 of record NZ_JBFRJZ010000051.1, read on the forward strand.
TCCAACAAGATGTTGACTGCTTCCGCCATGCCGTAAATACCAAACATTGGCGCAAAGCGATCCTCTTCGATCAAACCTTCTTTGGTTAAGAAGCCTTCGAAGAAGTTAGACTCTTCATGCAAGAAGCGGCTTCGAACGTTCATCAACTCAACCATGATGCCACTGTAGTTCGGCAATACTTGTTGTAAGAAATCAGCACTGTCCTCAGACTTCAACGCCACTTGCTTAAGGTTCATACGCACCAAGGTGTTTGAACCACCCGCTAACGGCAGAGAGTTGTAGCAGCTCACAATACCAAAACGCTTATCGCCGTAAGCCTCGGCATGCGCTGGATAGTTTGCAATATGTGGTTTACTGCATTCACAGATGTTGCTCGCCGCATGACGAAGTAGATCATCAGGTGTCACGGCTGGGTCGTACATAAAGGTTAAGTTTGGCGCGATCTGCTTCAATTCAGCGTCTACACGTAAAATCGTACGGCAGATAATGTTGTCTGTCGGGCCGATATTCACATGCATAAAGGCGTCTGGCAGTGTGCGATCCAACATGATCCAGAACAGCTTAATCTTTTGGTATACCTGCTCTTCTGTTAAGTCGCCCACGAAAGGCATCAACACATCATCCAACTGACCTAGGTAAACCGGAATTGAAGTGACAGACGGAACATGGTGGTAAAGGATGGTAAGCATGTTCAATGCTTCATCGAAGTTGGTTGCCGCGCTAAGCTCTAAATACTCTGAGCCTTGATGTAAGTATTTAGAATAATCTGGAAGTACATAGCGCGGCTTAAATGGGGCGTGCCCTTCAAACATGTCACACAGCACACCTTGTTGTAAGGCTTGCTCTACTTCTTTGCTTACCGGCATATACGGTAAGCTGGCTTCAGCTTCTAAGGCAAGATAGCTCGACTTCTGTTTTGGTGACAGGTTGGCATCTGAAATGATATTGCTAAAGCGTTGTTGTTGCTCTGAAAGTGGTGAAGAAGTAGATGACGCAGATTGGTGGCTCATGATTAAACCCTTAGTGTTGTTATGGGCTTATTTTATATCTCACCGTTATATTTCCACTAATGAAATGTATGCAAGACTACATTTCCAAAATGGAAATAAATAATTTGTAAATTAGCGGTGTTGAGTTTTCTATGAGCGAGATGAGAAATAGAGAAATAGAGAAACCAGAGTTAGTAGTGAAGAAATGAGAAAGCGCTAATTCGTTCTGTTTAAAACGATAGCGCCAAAAAGAGAAAACCCACATAACTGACGTTAGAGTCGTTAATGTGGGTTTAGTAGTTTAAATGAGCATTCTGAATGCTAGCTCAAGGCATACACACGATTACAGATCTGGAAGCGCTTGTTTACGTCCAACACCCATTAATACCTTTAACTCTCCTTGTGGAGTGTCAATCGAGAACGGTGTAGAGACTTCAACTACTGCAAAGCCCGCTGCACTCAATACATTTTCTGAGCGCTGTTGGCTTACACCGTAGTCTTCACTGTCGCTTTCCAAGTACCAATCCCAGTGTACAAACGTACCGTCGTTTTCAAGCAGCGTGTAAATCAGACTGACTGTGTCTTGTAGGTTCGGGATAAAACCACACACCGAAGAGGCTACCACTAGGTCAAACTGGTTTCTGAATGCTGGATGCTGCGCTGCAAGTCCGCGCGATAAAATATCAACTACCGGTTCAACGTTAGGTAACTCTTTCTTATCTAACTCTTCAATCATCCCTTCAGAGATATCAAGTGCGATGATCTCTTTTGCTAAAGGAGATATTTTCTGGCTGAGTAGTCCTGTACCACAACCAAAATCAAGGACACGGGTTCCGTTTAAATCAACGAGCTGTGTTAACTGGTCAAATACGGATTGTGCGAATACTGCAGTTGCGGGATCTTTATCCCAATCAACGGCGTATTCGTCCCATTGTTTCGCCATCATGGCCTCCATCTTTACTTCTTGTAGGTTCGGAACTTCCCCAGAGTAAACCAAATTAGTCAATTCGTCATAGAGTTATCATGCAAAGATGGACTATTTCTAAGATAGTCAGCACAATATTCAGATAATATGCACCAACCCCCGCTCAATATGGAAATGAAATGAACCTTTCTCAAGTCCAAGCCTTTTGTTCCGTTGCTGATTTAGGATCAGTTTCTGAAGCTGCACGCCAGTTAGAATGCAACCGAACCAAACTCAGCATGTCGATTAAAGCCTTGGAAAAAGAGTTAGATGTCGAGCTGTTCGTCCGCAGCGGAAACCACGTTGAGCTTTCAGAAGCGGGTAAAGCGATTTACAAAGATTGCGAAGGCATGTTGGTGACAGCCGCGCGTATTAAACAAACCTGCTTGCATGTTTCGGGCGAATTCAACGCAGAAATTTGGATAGCACGAGATGACTCCCTACCCGATGAAATGTGGCAGGACTTATCTCACGCCTTAAATAACAAGTACCCTTCTACCTCATTCAACTTCGTTCTCGCATCGAGCGGTGACTTAGCTAACCTAGTTGAAACTCAGCAAGTCGACTTCGCATTTGGTGTCGATTACGAACGCGTCGATGACCCAAGAATTATCTACAACCCGCTTGGTAAGATTCGAATGATGTCTGTATGTAAGAAAGGACATGATTTGAGTGCGATGCGACGAGTGTCTGATGAAGTACTGAGAAATTCGATGCAAGCAACCATGGTTTATCTTAATGAAAAGGATAATCCTGAGCTTGAGCCCTTCTCGCGTCGTTACATTGGCTTCTCTAGCTTCGACTTTATGTTGGATACGATTCTACGTGAAGAAGCATGGGGCGTAATGCCTGAGCCATTGATTCGCCATTTACTGCGTGAACAAGAGCTTGCCGTGATCAAACACACTTACGGTTTAACACAAGAAGACTACTGTATGTTTACCGCGGCTGGCATGGCAGAGCACCCAGGAATGAATTGGTTGGCCGACCAGCTTAGTGATTATTTGTTTGATTTCTAGACGGACGACTTTTACTCCATACTTAAGTCTTGCTCTAGAAAACCATCACGTGATCCACTAAGTAGCGTCCGTCTTCTTCAACCAATACCATTTCGGCGACAAACTCGCCTTTGGCGATGGTGTAAGCTTGTTTCCACACAAAAGCGATGGAGTCTGAACGTCTAAATAAAGCAACTTGCTCACGCTCAGCAAAAAAGCCATTACTGTGCTGATAATGGTGACACACCTTTTCTAAATATTCTGGCGTAACAATGTCTTTCATCCTTTGAGTAAAATCTCGACAGTGCTGTTCATGATCAACCTTAGTTGAACCATCCATCAGATTATCCATGATCGGGTTAGCAATCGCCCACAACTCATTATCACTGATATCGTCAAACTTCATATTGATTCACTCCTTGTCCATCGCAGTCGCAGTCAAATCTAGAAGACCAATAAGACCTTAGCGACTAATGTGTTTTATTAATCATAAACGATCCTATTTCAGTTGCACACCATCACCAAAAAACACTCAACGTCAACTTTATTGACACCACACCCTGATCTTAAATCACTGAATTTTATTGATTTATATGTTCGAATTAAATAAGACATATAAACATCATCAGATAAAGTTTGTAAAGTTAGCTCATTATTAGAACAATGAAGTTATCAAAAACATCTGGAAAATATTATGTGTGACAGGAAAAGCCAAAACGAAAATCGAGTACTATTGTTCTCAGCCCTTTTAGCATCAGGCTTCGCAATTGGCGGATTGGTGTTGGGTCTTCTCGTTGGCTCTCTGGTCATAGTGTTTGACGGTGTCTATTCTCTTATCAGCTTACTGTTAACTTTATTGTCACTAGCTGCTTCAAAATACATTAACCGCCCTTCAGATAGAGAGTTCCCGTTCGGTCGAGCTATCATCGAGCCGATTGTGATTGCGATTAAAGCCGTTGTGATTCTGCTTGTGGTTGGTTATTCACTTTACTCTGCGATTGGTGCCCTAATGACGGGTGGTCGTGAAGTTGATGCTTCTATTGCAACTCTGTTTGGTATTTTCAACGTGTTGGGTTGTGGTTACGCTTGGTGGTACATCGCGAATAAGAGCAAACGTATTTCTTCAGGTCTGATTCAGGCTGAATCTAAGCAGTGGCAGATGGATACGCTACTGAGTGTAGCGGTAACAGCGGGTTTCGTAGCGGCTTGGTTAATTACTTTTTCTCCGCTTGCAGAATACGCAGTCTATGCCGACCCAATGATGATGTTGCTAATGTCTTTCTACTTCATCAAAGTGCCTTTCGACATGTTACGTGAGGCGATGCGCGAACTGCTTATGATGTCGGCAAACAAAGATATTTGTGATGCGGTAGATAAGAACGTTGTCGCGGTAGACAAAGAAGCGGAGCAAGATTTGGAGCTGATGGGTGTGACTAAGGTTGGTCCAGAATTACGAATCAATGTTGATATTCATACCAACGACCAACAAGCGATTGCGGTCGATGATATTGAACGTACGCGCCGCCAACTTAAGCGGCGCTTATCGAAGATGCCTTATGAGCTTCAATTGAATCTCAATATCGCGAGTTAAGAGTCGAGAGTTAAGAACCAAGAGCTAACCAATCAACCTCTCGCTGACTAAGACTCTGATTGAACCTTTTTAGAAGCCGACGCCGTAACCGTCGGCTTTTTGTCTCTGGTTACCCACCAGCAAGCTAAAGAGCCAATCGTTACCATACAAACGCCCTGCCAAAACGTCATGCTCAATGACAAACCCAAAATAATAGAAGACAGTAAGGTCGCAAAAATAGGCGTGAAATACGACATGGTCGCCAAGAAGACCATATTGCCGCCAAGTATCGCCGTGTTCCAAAGTGCGTAGCCTGCCCCCATGCAAGCGCCAGCTAGCGCTAAATCAATCGCCGCACTCGTTGTCATCACCATGCCGGTTTCATCACTCAATGCGTATTTGATCCACAGAGTGATCGCCGTAGCGATAAAGAAAAGTACAATCGCATTCTGCCCTTTCGCGACACGCTGGGTGTAGTTACAGTAAACAGCCCAAATAATCGCACCGAAAAACGCCATAGAATAGGTTTTAGGGTTGGTCGCAATGTTGGCAGCAATTTGGTCGACAGAGAGACCTTGGTCACCGCTGATGCTCCAAGCCACACCAAAGAATGCCAAGAAGATACTTGGATAAACCAGCCAGTTAATCTTCTTGTCGCTCAGCAGCACCGCAAATAACACCGTCAGTGCCGGCCATAGATAGTTGATTACCGCCATCTCTATCGCTTGATGTCGGCTGTTCGCCATTCCCAACGCCAAAGCCAAGAAGATCTCATAACAAACGAACAAGGCGCCGCCAATCAGCAAGTAAGACTTAGAAAAGCGTGAAAACTTAGGTAGCCCCATAACACAGACCAACAACAGCGAACTCACCGTATAAAGACTGGCCGCACCACCAATTGGACCTAGCTGTTCTGAGACGCTACGAGACAGAGCAATCAAGCAGCTCCATAGTAAAATGGCGATAATACCGTAGCAGCTATAACGATGAGATTTCAGCACACCTTTTCCTTTATCTGTTTTGATGGTCACTCTATGGTAAAACCAAGTTCAAAATAATTGGCCGAGTACATTTTCGTACTCGGCCATCAACACTTTGTTTACAAAGTATCTATCAATCTACGAAGTATCAGTCAATTAACAAATCACTGGTCAATTAACGAAACGCCAATCAATTTACAAAGCATTGGTCGATTAAAGAAATCAACCGATTATGATTGTGTATTCGCTAGTGGCGGTCAGTTGTTAACTATTCACTAAGCCAGCAGTAGAGCTTGCAAGTCAGCCAAAGACTTCACTTGGTAGTGAGGGTTAATACCTGCTGGTGCTGCTTTCTCTTGGCTGTTCAACCAACACGTCTCAATACCAAAATCCAAGCCGCCTAAAATATCTGAATGCGGGTTATCTCCGACCATCAATACGCGTTGTTTTGCTGGTAAGCCAACAAGCTTGTGTGCATGTTTAAAGATTTCAGCGTCTGGTTTCGCGACACCGACTTCTTCAGAGATGATCACATGGTCAAAGTAATCTGTCATGCCTGTGCGTTCTAAACGTATAGATTGCAGCTCGGTAAACCCATTCGTGATGATACCCATGTTCACTTTGCCTTTTAAAGACTCCATCAACTCTTTTGCACCTGGGAGCAGAGAACAGATATCCGCCATTGCGGTCAAAAATGCACTGTTTAGTTCTGCTGTTGTTGTCTCTAACTTTGTTGCCCAGCTTTCAAAACGCGCGTGCTTCAGTTGAGCTGCCGTAATGCGGCCATCTTGATAATCTACCCAAAGTGGTAAATTAACCTCTTGGTAAACCGAATAATCCTGTTCACTAAAGTCCACACCAAAACGGGAGAACATCAGCTTCATTCCTTGAAAAGCATCAAAGTGGAACAAGGTTTCATCCGCATCAAAGAATATCCAATCGTACTTCATTTTCTGTCCTGTTATTCGCGTTGTTGAGCAGTGCTGTGTTTGTTTTTATCGTAGTTTTGCTTAATTTTTCTCTTCGCCTTGTAGGCTGGCAATCACTTTACTCGTAAATCTGTGAGCCTGTATATAAATCTAATAATTTATAGAAAACAAGCAGCAAGTCATGATGTATCGCAAATTTTGCCACATATTAAACCAATACCATACAAGAAATACATTTAAGTACCGGGAGGTATTATGAAGCACTTCTTACCGTCATCTGTCATGCTCACCCCATTTCTTGTCAAATACTATGACGAGGAGCCAGAAGACACCCTTGAGTCTGAAGAGTCGCAAGATCCTCAAATTGAGTGCAGTGATGACTCCGATAAAACGTCGACACCAGCCTAACCAAAACAGCTTTCAATGAAAAACCTTAATTTTCATTGTTATAGAGCACCATTCTGCTCTTGGTGGAGCCAATTTATCGCTAATCACTACTGACAAAGAACACAGCCAAAAACCATGAAAACGATTGCTATATGAGCCCTATCACAACGACTAGCCACAAAGTGGTAGTTCGGAATCAAAGTTGTTCCAGATCAATGGTCGACCACTTGAATGCCGACAACATGTAGGAAATTAAAAATAATAATTAACGGAGTTTTCCAATGTCTACTGCATTTTACATCCCTACAATCAACTTCATGGGTACTGGCTGTCTGAAGGATGCTGCTGATAGCATTCAGTCTCAAGGCTTTAAAAAAGGTCTGATCGTTACTGATAAGATCCTGAATCAAATTGGCGTAGTTAAGCAGGTACAAGACCTTCTTAGCCAGCGTGGCGTAGACGCAGTTGTATTCGACGGCACTCAACCAAACCCAACCATCACTAACGTGAACGATGGTCTAGAATTGCTGACTGACAACGATTGTGATTTTGTTGTTTCTCTAGGTGGCGGTTCTCCACACGACTGTGCAAAAGGTATCGCTCTGGTTGCTTCTAACGGCGGCAAGATTGCAGATTACGAAGGCGTAGACCAATCTGAAAAGCCAATGATGCCATTGATCGCTATCAACACCACGGCTGGTACGGCATCTGAGATGACTCGTTTCTGCATCATTACTGACGAAGCTCGTCACATTAAGATGGCTATCGTTGATAAGCACACAACACCGCTTATCTCAGTAAACGATCCTGAGTTGATGCTTGCTAAACCTGCATCATTAACTGCTGCAACTGGTATGGATGCGTTAACGCACGCAATCGAAGCTTACGTTTCAATCGCAGCAACGCCAATTACCGACGCTGTAGCAATCAAAGCAATCGAGCTTGTGCAAGCACACCTAAGAACAGCGGTTACGCACGGCGAAGACATTGAAGCTCGTGAGCAAATGGCTTACGCACAGTTCATGGCGGGTATGGCGTTCAACAACGCGTCACTAGGTTATGTTCATGCGATGGCGCATCAGCTAGGCGGCTTCTACGATCTTCCACACGGTGTGTGTAATGCTATCTTGCTACCACACGTTCAACGCTACAACGCGCAAGTTTGTCCTGAGCGTCTACGTGATGTTGCAAAAGCAATGGGCGTTAACGTTGAAGGTATGTCACCAGAGCAAGGTGCAGAAGCTGCGATCGAAGCAATTGTTCAACTAGCAAATGACGTGAACATCCCAACAGGTATCGCGCAACTTGGTGCGAAGCTAGAAGATATCCCTACTCTGTCTGACAACGCACTGAAAGACGCATGTGGTTTTACTAATCCTAAACAAGCGACCCACGAAGAAATCTCTGCGATTTTCGAAGCGGCAATGTAACTCTCAGTAGTGGCATCCTCTTGAGGAGCTTCCGTATAGAAGCGTTATAAGAGAGCAACTTTATATTCTAGTTTTAGTGCGGGCTTACCACTGGTGAGCCCGCTTTTTTATCGAGTGACATCACACTTAAAAAGTGAAACAGATCACACATTCAAACAATAGCACTCGTTATTTTCGAAGACCGTACTACTCCCCGCACAATCAACATCTTTCTTGTTGCTAAAAACACTCTGATTAATTGCCTTTATTTATCTTGATGTTATATGGCTGGTGAAATATCAGCTAAACAAATATATACCAAGCCTTAATATTCTTATAAAAAAATGGCCACTTTGCGCACCTTGCACAACTGAAATTCGTTTCCTAGCTTTCATATGCAACAACTCTATACAACGTCAGTTTAGGATGAACCAATGAAAAAGAACCCACTCACTATTGTGCTAGGGCTAAGCGCTAGTGTGAGTCTGGTCGGGTGTTTTGACGACTCAGATACAGACTCATCTAGTGATACCAGCTCTTATAGTGTGACAGCCATTGACGGTTATCTTCGTGATGCCACTATCTGGCTGGATCTCAATAAGAACTACGTTTTAGATAGCGGAGAGCCCACCGCCACATCGGGAGAAGGTGGTGTTGCTGAGTTAGATGTCAGCGGTATCAATAACCCCTCCCAATACCCGGTTGTGGTACAGGCGATCGCAGGACAAACCATTGATGAAGACCAAGGCCCAGTCACAAAAAGCTACGTGATGTCAGCACCAGCAGGAGAAACCGCTGTCACTCCACTTTCTACACTCGTACATAACACATTAGAGCAAGACTCTAGCCTTTCCATAGAAGATGCAACCCAACAAGTCGCGACTCAATTGGGTATCGACGTCGATGATGTTCTCGGAGATTTCTTAGAAGGTGATGGCGCACCAAAAGCCGCCTATGCCGCTGAAAAAATCGTTGAATTAGGTGTGCTGCCAGCAGATCCAGAAGATCTGCAAAAAGCGACAGAAGAAGGCTCCTCTGAAGCAGGCAAGTTCAGCATTGTGGTTGCTGGAGTCAACGAAGAAATCAAAGCCATTCTCGATACCATTGATGACGAGCAAACCCCAGACCAAATCAAGGATAACTTAGAAAATACTGCCGACATCGTCATTGCCGATGAAGACGGAGACGGCGTCAAAGATAGCGTCGACGAGTTCTTAGGTAACCCTAATGAATGGGTTGACGCCGACGGCGATAGCTTGGGTGACAACCTTGAAGACCTCTATCCAAATGACAGCGATAACGATGGTTACAGCAATGATATGGATGAATTCCCGAACGATGACACGCGTGCTGGCGATGACGACAACGATGGCTATGACAACCTCGATGATGAATACCCAACAGATCCAACACGAGCTGGGGATTCCGACGGTGACGACATCGATAACATAGATGATCAGTACCCTAACGACACCGACAACGACGGCTACGACAATGACGTCGACATGTATCCAAATGACAACACCCGCGCGGGTGATGACGACGATGATGGTTACGACAACTTAGATGATGACTATCCAAGCGATGATACACGCTCGGGTGACTTAGACAATGATGGCATCGATAACCTTGATGATAACTGCATAAACACTGCGAATGCTGACCAAGCCGACTCGGACAACGATGGCGTTGGCGACGCGTGTGCAACCAGCATAGTGTTAACTTGGGATAGCACCAATTGGGATGATAGCAACTGGCAGTAAACGCCTGCTCACCGAATACGGATATATAAGGAATTTAACATGAACACCACCATGAAACTTGTGTTGGCAACAGCAGTTAGCAGCGCGTTTACGTCGAGTGCATTCGCTGAGGTGCCAAATACTTTTACCGCCAATACTCCTGCTAAAGCGAGCGAGGTGAATGCAAACTTCACCGCGCTTGACCAAGATATCTCATCCTTAGGCTCTGAGGTTGATGATTTAACGGATGAGGTGGAATCTATCGAGGCGAGAGTTACCAGTTTGGAAGGCTCTGGCGTTTCGTCAGATGCCTATTCGACCGTCGATATAAACTGTAATGACGACGCTGATTCTCTGAAAGATGCACTTGAAGACTCTCGCAATACCACCACCAGAACGACTTATAACGTCACAGGCTCATGTAATGCGGTATTCATTGTTCGTAATGACGTAAAAATTGTCGGTGTGAGCAGTGCCAGTATTCTTGCTGGTACCACTGAAGACGAACCAGAAGCAGTTTTCATTGATGGTCAATCCAGTGTGAGGCTCCAAGACATCACCCTTGACGGGATGCTCTTCGCCAGAAACAGTTCATCAGTACGCTTCGACGATGTAACTTTACCTACGGCGGTGATTGATGGTGATGAATATCAAACTAACGTAACAATTCGAACCTCTTATCTAAGAGTCAATTCAGGTTCAGTGAATAATCTCGCGCTACACCTCAACCGCAACGCCAGCGTTGATATTCGTAGTAGTATTACAGGTAACGCTCCTCAAGCTATCGCCGATGCAAACTCTAGCCTTGTGGTTGATAGTGGTGACGTATCCTTTACTAACCTAGAGGCTATAGGTAGTTCGTTTGTTTATGTTTCAAATCTCGTCGCAGAGAATGTCGTTGTTGAGGCTGGATCGACTCTAGAAGCCGATGAACTCACAGTGAGTAATGAACTGGAAGCATGGGGTAACTCACGAATCTCGGTTTGGGGCGATGCCACCATCACAAACGAAACTTACATCTCCCAAGCTAGCTCTTTTGTGTCAGATGGTGATGTTTCAAGTGGCGTTTTCGAATGTGAATCCAACTCGATGTTCCAGGTTCTCGGTAATCTAACTGTGACCGACACCTTTGAATGGGATGACTCCAATACCAGTGGCTTGAGCCTACAGCGTGGTTGCCACGGGCAATACGGGGTCAATGAAGAGAATGGCGGTACTTTTAATGGCTCATTAATTAAAGATAACTACTCGGCATTAGTAGACGGCCAATATATGGAGATAATTCCGAACTAATTCGCGCTAAAGGCGTAAACGATATTCTCTATATTAAGTCGGGAAAGCAACGCTCTTCCCGGCTTAACTATTCTATTTACTCAATTTGGACAACAACTCTTCACCAAAATACGAATTACCTGTTACTTCAGTCAACCAATCATTCACCGACAGCAAAGAAACAAACACGGCAGGTTGGTGATGTTCATAATAATCCCATTTAACGGTCTCTGGAATGTAACCATGATTAATACCCACTAACTCCCCATGTCGGTTATACACGCCGCCTCCCGACATGCCGATACGAACTAAACCAGTAGATGCAGACATTGTGCACCCTTGCCAAGTTGCGACATTAATCTCACCAATGTAATAACCACCGTTAACCGTTGGCTCACGCGTCATTGGATAACCAATATGAGCGACAAACTCGCCACGAAATACTACCCCCAGTTTGGATGACTGTTTGCCTGGGACGTTTAATTAATGCCACATCGCATTCAGGATGATAAATCACCTCCAGATCTAAATTGTCGAGCAAATGCTTATTATGTTTTGCCGTTAACACCCAATCTTCATCTAGTCTAACGGTACTTGCTTCAATGGTATGAATAAGCGGGACTCCATAAGTAATCTTCTGATTTTGTTGCATAAAACCCTCTTTATGGGGTTTTGTTGCAGAAGAGAAACCATTGCTACAGCCAACCGACGCACCACACAATAACAGCATGAGTACATTCGATTTTGTAGACATAACACCCTCCGACTTTTCATTTATCGAGTTTCAAGGATGCTGCACCATTAAGGCTAGCCAAAAAGATGAAAGGTAACTAAACAACCGCATGCAGTTAACAATTGCGCATAAGGGCGCTAAGTTGGAGAGTTTCACTATATTGCGAGGGTGTCTCTTTTCGTGGAGTGGGAGTGCAAATACTAATGCGGAAAGAAAAAGAGCATGCTCAGTGGTATGCTCTACCCCAAGCAATACCAACGATGGTTGGGAATGCGAGCTGTCCGAAGAACCACCAAGCTAGTCCCATAAATACGCCACCGAACAGAAACCAAACGATGCTTCCTATTGTTTTCATTCTGTATTCTCCAAATCTTTGAATGCTGTTTATTTGATATGCCGATTATGGCAATGCTTGCTCTAATACGTTCATTAGTGTGAGTCCGTTTTCTTTTATCTATCCAATCCCTTTCAAACCTTTATCCTCCTCGCTAATCACTAAAAAGTCGCATTGTTGCAATCGCTTAGTTATAGTTAAACTATTGATATATAGAATGACAAACAGGTTCCATTGAGTCGTAAGATAGCTAGCACCTCATTATTAGCATCACTTCTTGCATACTCCGCTCAAGCAGAGGAGCAAAATGAGTGCCACAGTCAGCCGTTAGAAGACGCCCCTGTCGAAAAAGCTTACCATTTCCTGAACAGTAAATTTTGCCAACCCGCTCTGTGGTTTGATAGTTTTTTTGTTGATGACCGCATTACCGAAGATGCCAGAGCTGGAACGTCCGTCCGTTGGTATAACGATTTTATTTACTCGGAAGGTGGCGATGTCGACTACTCAACAAAACTCAAGGCGCGTCTGCATCTTCCTTTTGTGAGTAAACGCCTAAAGTTGATCTACGAGTCTGTCAGCGATGAAGAGTTCTTGGATTTTTTCCCGAATGATTCAGATGAATTGGACAGTGCGTTAGGCCTACGTTACGATGCTTATGCCAAGGGCTATAGCAGCTTCAATATTAAGGCAACATTGCAACCGCGTATCGAAGCTCGCTACCTATTTACCTACCCTCTCACCACCGATGCCGTATTCAGGCTGACCCAACGTGTATATCAAGAAAAACAAGAGACTGGTGAGATCAGCGACATCGACTTTGATCTTTCTTTAAGTGATGATTTCTTGGCTCGATGGTCAAGCTTTGCAGGATATAACGACGACCTTAAAGGTTGAAACTATGGTACAGGGCTAACCTTGTATCACTACCTTGCCCAAGATCAAGCACTTCAATATAGCGCCACGATTAATGCAACGGATGAGCCTCATAATCATTACGAATACGCTCAGGTTTCGGTTACCTACCGACAAAACGTATGGAAAGAGTGGCTGTTCTACGAACTCATCCCTCGTTATCAATGGGAACGAGAACCTCATGAGAAACACACCGAAGAAGCCAACATCACCCTTAGACTTGAAGTCTTGTTCAACAATGTCTAGTGAGTGTTTGTGAGATTGGGGCATCGTTAGATAGAAAACGAGGCACAAAAAAGCACATCATGTGATCTGCTTTTTCAGTTCTATATAAGGCTTAAACTGTAGTCTTAACCCTTGTAGTTTCTTACTCGTGCCGCTTCTGCTTCACGCTTGTCGACAACGGTTTTACCGATTGGCGCCAATGAGATAACCGCGAGCTTAAGGTGCTGAATCGCAAACGGAATACCTATAATAGTAATGAAACACGCTACTGCTGACATGATGTGACCAATCGCCAACCAGATCCCCGCAAATAAGAACCAAATAACGTTACCAATCACACCTAGCGGGCTCGTGCCGATGTCCATTTCATTGGTTAGCTCATCACGCGAAATCGCTTCCTGACCAAATGGGAAGAATGAGAAGTTACCCATAACAAAACATGCTCTACCCCATGGAATACCAACGATGGTTAGGAATGCGAGCAGTCCGAAGAACCACCAAGCTAGTCCCATAAATACGCCACCGAACAGAAACCAAATGATGTTTCCTATTGTTTTCATTCTGTATTCTCCAAATCTTGTAATACTGTTTATTTCATATGCCGAGTAAGGCAATACTTGTTCTAATAGGTTCATTATTGTTGAACCTTTATGAACCGTTTATGAATCACTTACATTTTATGTGATTGATACACGCCACGAAACGTCAAATCCGCATAGGGCTCATCGATTTTATTTGATACCATGCTCTTAGATTTTTAGTACCACAAAGCTAAACAGCTACAATAGCTATAACAACTAATTGAAGGCCGAATTTATGAACAACACTGAGCAACCTAAAAAGAAAATGAAAAACTGGGTGCCAATCGTCTTCTTCGGACTTCTCAGCACAGTCCCAGTGTTCATGTTCTTAGTTGATGTGTACATCAACCAGTATATGTAACAGAGCCGGACATCCTAGCTATATAAATGGATATAAGAACCCTTTCCTGTATCCATTTCAGTTCCAATTAGATCAGTTCTTCTTCAGCCAGCTCTTCGTTAATCAAATCAGCTCTTCGCTAATAAAATCTAGAATGTCTATCAGCTCATGATCAGGCAAATTTAGTAGGTTATCCCCTACATACCATTCAATCTTACATTGGTTTGGCAACTCACTGATCGCTGGGTTTCCTATCCAAATCTTGTGTTTCTTCGCTATGTTATCTCTCACAATAATGCCGTCTTCATAGCTCACAGGTAAATATAGGTGAAGCATGTTGACCTGCGGTTGCTGCGGATTAACAGTGAACTGAGGATAGTCTAATAAGATTTGGTAGATCTGTTTTGTTCGCTCAAACAGTGATGGCATCAACTCTAATCGCTCATCAAACTGCATTGCTGCTGAAACCACATAAGGCGTTCGGTGATAAACATTGCCACCTTGGCGCTTCATCCACGCAGATGCTTTCGCTACAAAGGCTTTATCGCCCAACAATAACGAACCACCAAGGCCATTGAGACCTTTGTACAGCGAAACATAAGCACTATCGAAGCCCTGAGCAATCTCGCTGTATGACTTTTGGTAATAGGCGCCGCATTCCCACAAACGCGCACCATCCATATGAAGGTGAATTGATTGTTCTTTGCAGTACTGCTTGATCGCTTCAAGCTCATCCCATTCTGGTAATTGGCCGCCGATTTCACGCATGGGTAATTCATATAGAGCGGCTGCAATCTCATCAGGCCACGCCTTTAAGTCATCAACATTCCAAGTGCGAAATACGTTGCCAACGGGAAGTACGTTGAATCGGTTTTGGAGCTGATACCCTTGGCGTTCATGACGCATAATATGACTCGATTCATGCATCGCCACTACTGGGTTTCTTTTCTCTTGGCACGCAATTTCTAATGCTGTTGGTTGATTCATGGTGGCAGTAATCACAAATACAGCCGCTTCATAACCTAGCAGTTCCGCGACTTTGTTTTCGAAGCTCTCGATAAACTCACCATCGCCGTAGCTATCATGGCTCACATTGTGTGTCTCACACCATTCAGCCATCTGAGCGAATGTTTGTGCTGGAGTCGGTTCTAGGTGACCGGAAAGCAACAAATCACATTGTTGACGCAAGTCCATGCTCATAGTTTTTCCTTTATTCATTATCGTTCTATGTAGGGTTATTGGATTATTTACGTTACCCACCAACGGTGACATAAAATGCCCATATTCGCTTTTACTATTCGTGAATAATTAGTTTTACTCAGTCATCGGCGGCTTGTGCCAGAAATACTCAAATTGACGGATGTTTTATATAATTAAGTACCTAAAAACACACGCATCTAGATAGATAAGTATGGGCTAATTCGTTGTTGTTCAACCATTCTTCTATTATTGTATATCTATAATTCCAATAAATATTATTCGTTAATGGACAAAGAGGGCTATATGTCGAAAAATCGAGTCTTGCTGCTATTCGCTCACCCTTCTCAACATCGTTCTGAAGCAAACAAACCCTTATTTGAACAAGCCAAACACGTTGACGGTGTTACCTGTGTCGATCTCTATGCCGAGTATCCGACATTTAAAATCAACATCGACCGTGAACAGAAACGCCTGTTAGACCATGACATCATCATTTTTCAGTTCCCTTTGTATTGGTACTCAACACCGGCAATTCTTAAAGAGTGGCAAGACCTTGTTCTTGAATACGGCTTCGCCTACGGCGCCGAAGGCAATGAACTACAGGGTAAGAAATTGTTATGTAGCATTACTGCAGGAGGTAAAAAAGATGCCTACCAAAGTGATGGTTACAACCATTTCACGATTCGAGAACTGCTTCACCCAATCGAACAAACCGCTTCTCTGTGCGGGATGAACTACCTCGCGCCCTTTGCGTTATTTGGCTCGCGTACCGCTTTGGAAGAAAACCGCATTCAAGAGCATGTCGATAGCTATAAAGTGCTGTTAGAGGCGTTAGTTGCTGGCAAGATCAATATCAAGAAAGCCAGCAAAGCAGAAAAACTCAACCACTACGTAGAAGAACTAATGGCAGAGGTTAAATAATGACGGGATATTTTCTACAAGCATTTATCTACTTAGTCGCAGCAGTTATTGCCGTGCCTATTGCCAAAAGACTTGGCCTTGGTTCTGTATTGGGTTACCTCATTGCTGGTGTTGTGATTGGCCCAATCATTGGTCTGGTAGGTGAAGAGACCAAAACGATCCAACACTTTGCCGAGTTCGGTGTGGTTATGATGCTGTTCTTAGTCGGCCTTGAGCTTGAACCTAAGATGCTTTGGGCAATGAGGAACCGACTTATGGGGCTGGGTGGCCTGCAAGTTGGTGGTACTACCGCGATTGTAATGGGTATTGCTCTGTTCTTTGGGCAGCCTTGGACGATCGCACTGACTATCGGTTTGATCTTCGCACTGTCATCTACCGCGATTGTACTCCAAACCTTTAACGAAAAAGGGCTATCCAAAACAGAAGGCGGAAAGAACGCTTTCTCAGTCCTACTGTTCCAAGATATTGCCGTCATTCCTATGTTGGCATTTATCCCTCTATTAGCCTTGCCAGAATTAATTGAAGCTGCACAAAGCGCGGTTGCTTCGGCTTCTGAACACCATGAAGAGTTAAGCCTCGTCGCTGGCCTACCCGGTTGGGCTTATGGCCTTGTGATCACAGCATCTATTGCGATTGTTGTGGTCGGCGGACACTTCTTGAGTCGTCCATTGTTCCGCTTCGTGGCAAGCTCAGGCCTGCGTGAAATCTTTACTGCAACCGCACTGATGTTGGTGATTGGCATTGCTGCACTGATGAGCCTAGTCGGCCTATCTCCGGCTTTGGGTACCTTCCTTGCGGGTGTGGTTTTAGCGAACAGTGAATTCCGCCACGAACTTGAGTCCAATATCGACCCGTTTAAAGGGCTGCTACTTGGCTTGTTCTTCATCACCGTAGGTGCAGGCATTAACTTTGATGTTCTATTCAACGGCTTTGGTTTGATCATTGGCCTCACCCTTGGCGTTATGCTTCTTAAAGCCTTGGTGCTATTTACATTGGCATTGATATTCAAAATCAAAAACAGTGACCGTTGGCTGTTTACACTGAGCTTGGCGCAAGCCGGTGAGTTTGGTTTTGTACTACTAAGCTTCTCAGCTCAAAACCACGTATTACCTGCTGACATCGTCCAAACATTGTCGCTGGTTGTGGCACTTTCAATGTTCCTAACACCAGGGCTGTTCATTCTATTTGATAAAGTGATTCTTCCTCGTTACGAACAAAAATCTAACGACCGCGAAGAAGATACCATAGAAGAGAAAGGCACCGTAATCATTGCGGGCATTGGTCGATTCGGTCAAATCGTTAACCGCTTGTTGGTGTCGAACGATGTCAATACGGTGGTTTTGGATCATCAAGCTAATCAAGTCGACTTGCTACGTTCAATCAACATCAAATCTTACTTTGGTGATGCGACTCGTCATGATTTATTACATACCGCTGGTATCGAAGAAGCCGCAATGTTGGTTGTGGCTATCGACAACCAAGACTCAAGTGTTGAATTGGTCAAATACGTTAAACACAACTACCCTAAAGTGAAAATCTTAGCGCGTGCATTCGACCGAGGTCATAGTTATCGCCTAAGAGAAGCGGGGGCAGACTTTGTTAAATCAGAGACCTACCATTCTGCTCTTGAAATGGGCGCTGAAGCCTTGCGTTCTTTGGGTCATCACCCATTCTTCGTCGAGCAGCAAAAATCGACTTATCAACGCGTTGAGAGCCGTAAGTCTGAAAAGCTTTACCAAGCTTGGTCTGAAGCGGAAGAGAACCCACGCTACGACAACAACTACCGACAAATCTTCATTCACCTTGAAGAAGCAATGAAAGAAGATATGAAAAAAGACCGTTCAGACAAACACTCTCGTTCTGAACGTGGTTGGACACCTCCACCGAAAGGTTATGCAGATGGCTTTGAGGAAGAAGAGTCTTAAGCAGAATCTAGACTACAGCTCTAGATAACCATGCTATTCAAGCATCAAAAGCGGCTATTTAAGCCGCTTTTTCTTTCATTTAACCCCGACAAAACCTCAAATGAGCATAAGTATCAGGTGCTGACACTCGTAATCCGAGAGATTTGTGTGATCTAGCTAAGATTTTTAATTTCTGACCACATAGCAAAAGTGGATTCAATTTTTACATTATTTAAACATTCCACCCCTGCATAAACCACACCATAAACATGGCTATATATGCACTCATTCCTACCATTCAAGCACCCACCCAATTCTTAGCGACCACTCTCTAAGGCTTGAATTACATTGCATATATCGAAATACGCCGCAAAAGCCCTAATAAATTCATTCACCAATCAAATAATTAACGCACGACATTCACAAATTCAAACCATCAAAATTAACACAAACATTTCAAAGTATGTCTAGCGTTACAATCTGTAACGAATGGCGGTTGTCGGTATAGTCCTGCAATTCAAAAAATGAGACCTCTGCGCTCACCTTAAAGGAGATATAATAATGATTACTAATGATGCTGTAATAATGGGCATGTTAGCTGTTATTCTTGGCGGTGTTTTTATCACGGAAAGTAGCCAAAATAGCGCACTGAAAAAATTCTACTCGTTCGTTCCGGGTCTATTGCTCTGTTACTTTGTTCCTTCTCTATTGAACAGCCTAGGCATCATCGACGCATCAAACTCAAAGCTGTACTTTGTTGCAAGTCGTTACCTATTACCAAGCGCACTCGTTCTACTGATCATCTCAGCTGATCTACGCAAAATCTTCGGCCTTGGCTCAAAAGCCGTCATCATGTTCCTAACGGGTACGGTTGGCATCATCATTGGTGGCCCTTTAGCGATTCTGATTATTGACCAAGTTAACCCTGACCTTGTATCTGGTGACGTATGGCGTGGCCTAACAACCGTTGCAGGTTCTTGGATTGGCGGCGGTGCAAACCAAGCAGCAATGAAAGAAGTGTTCGAGGTTGATGACCAACTCTTCTCTGCAATGATTACGGTTGATGTTATCTGTGCGAACATTTGGATGGCCGTGTTACTTATCATGGCAGGTCGTCAGAAGAAGATTGATGCATGGTTAAAAGCGGATACTTCATCTATTGAAGAGCTAAAAGAGACCGTTTCTAAATACCAAGAAGAGAACGCTCGCCCAACAACCACAACCGATCTCATGAAGATCACGGGGATTGCGTTCGGTCTTACCGGCCTAGCTCACTTTTTCAGTGACATGATTGCGCCGTGGATCTCAACCAACGCTCCAGAACTTGCGAAATACAGCCTAACATCGGGTTTCTTCTGGTTGATCGTAATGGTGACAACGTTCGCGCTCATCGCTTCATGCTTCAAATCAACACGGAGCCTTGAGCACAGTGGCGCGTCTAAAGTGGGCTCGGCATTCATCTACATCCTAGTTGCAACGATTGGTATGCAAATGGATGTGACGGCTATCTTAGACAATCCAGGCTACTTCTTCATTGGTATCACATGGCTAACTATCCATGCCATTCTAATGATTGTGATGGCGAAACTTATCCGTGCACCACTGTTCTTCATGGCTGTCGGTAGCCAAGCTAACGTAGGCGGCGCAGCATCGGCTCCTATCGTAGCAACTGCATTCCACCCAGCATTGGCTCCAGTCGGTATCCTAATGGCAGTATTGGGTTACGCTCTCGGTACATACGGCGCTTACATCTGTGGTCTCATCATGCAGGCCAGGGCGGGATCGCACTT
>NZ_JBFRJZ010000052.1:0-17106 GCF_041469125.1 Vibrio sp. 10N.286.51.E5
AGTTACTTTTAATAACGGCGCGAAAATCAGAAGCTTTAGAAAAACTTTCAAAAAACCACAAAAAATTATTAATTTAATATTTATCAACAACTTAATTTTCATCACTTTCTAATACAGCGATAGCTTTCAATTGAGAAAAGATCTTAATCTGTTTGAGAAATGTACGAATTTCAGTCTAAGTTACTCAAGGTGGAGAAATGATCAATCGCCAAAGATCTCCGAGTTAGGCAGATCTTGTGTAATAGATGAGATTATTTATCGTGAAGAAGAACAATCAAATAGAGATTTGAAAAAGGTAGAGCGAGAAAATTCGCAGGAAAGTAAATAGCAAAAACAAGAAATACAGAAAGGAAAAAGCCCCTTTTCCTTTGAGAGAACCGGGGCTAGTTGGTGCGTCAGAGCCTGTGTGGAGATCATCGAGAAATGAACACATTTCCGACTTGCCGTTGCATTCTTACTGTAAAAATGGATAGCAGGTGAGAGATGAGAGAGCTAAACACTCAATAGTAAGTATGCTTGCCAGTTTCCCTTGCTGCATGGCTCACGTCTGAACACGAGCAGCGAGTTCAACCAATAACTATTGCAATAGTGACATCGCAGAGTTAGGCAACTGTTTCGCTTGAGCAAGTATCGAAGTACCTGCTTGTTGCAGAATTTGTGATTTGGTCATTTGCGTCGTCTCTTTCGCAAAGTCCGTATCTTTGATTCGGCTGTTTGAAGCGTCTACGTTCTCTTGTACGTTTGCCAAGTTATTAATACTGTGGCTTAGACGGTTCTGCTTTGCACCCAAATCAGCACGCTGTGAATCTACGTATTTCATTGCAGAATCAATCACGCTAATAGCATTCTGTGATCCTGCTACGCTCATCAAACTAATATCTTGAACCGATGTTGCACGACCTTCACTCTTGATTCCTAACTCAGAAGCTAAGCCACCAGAAATAGACATAGCCCCTTCAAGGTCAGGTTCAGCAACGAACAGTTGAATGCGGCCATCATCGGTAACCGATGCGTTCACAAGATCAGATTGACCATTAATGTAAGTCGCAAGCTCTTCGATATCATCACCTGCTTTGGTATTGATATCTAAAACGATATCTTCACCCGCTTTGGTTCTGAATTCGAACTTAAGATCGCGAGCTTGTGCAGGCACTTCCCAGCTCTTGTCTTTGCCGTTTTCAGAATCAAACGTTGTGCCACCCATACGGAAATCATCAGCACGAACACTAGTAAGGCCCATAATCATCGCTTCACCAGAGCTAGAACCAATCTGGAATGATGCTTCACCAAATGATCCATTCAACAGACGACGACCACCAAACGAGGTTGTCTCTGCGATACGGTTAAGCTCATCTTGAAGTGCCGAAGACTCTTCGTTTAGCGCGGTACGTTCAGCTGCGGTGTTCGTTCCGTTTGATGATTGAATCGCCAGATCACGCATACGTTGTAGTACGTTGGTTGATTCATTCATCGCGCCTTCAGCGGTTTGTGCAATTGAAATACCATCATTGGCATTACGCATTGCAACGTCTAAACCACGTGATTGTGCCGTTAAACGGTTAGAGATTTGCAGACCGGCTGCATCGTCTTTCGCGCTGTTGATTTTATGCCCAGATGACAAACGTTCCATAGAGGTCGCCAAGTCATTAGATGCTTTATTCAGGTAACGTTGTGCTGTCATAGCAGAAACGTTAGTGCTTACATTGATAGCCATTTTGCTCTCCTTATGAGTCCGCAAAGTTTCTGCGAAGCGGCCAGCTTTACTCTCATATGGATAAGCACTGACCGTGTATTACTCGATAAACCCTATACAAGGTTTAAGATCTGTATTAATCATTTATAACCAACACAGATACAAGTTGTATGCCAAGTTTAATATCATATAAATAATTTTTTAATTATCTAAAAATCAGAAGCTTACAAACAACACTGCGCAATTATGATTTTCTACTATTAGAAGATGAAAAACATTCACCTTCCTTATTGCCGTTTTTTGCCGCTATTCTAGAAACATCATGCTTCGTACAAAAAAGCGGCAAACTGTGGCGTCATTCGCACGTATGGCATAGCACATACGGCAAGGAATCAACGCCATGGTGATCGACAAGCCACCATTAAATACCGATTGATCATTAAATATAGTTAAACAAGGTCAGGTCTTTGGTTTTGCCAAACGCTTGTTGAGAAGCTTGTAGTGCTCGAGAGTTTTCATTGAACTCAATGATCGCTTTCGAGTAATCCAAGTCTTCAAAGTTGCTTTTTGCTTTCGCTAAAGACAGCTTAAAATCTTCATGCTGCTGCTCTTGGATATCGAGCGTATTCAATCGCGCACCGACATCCGTTCTCGCTTTGGTCAAATGAATAAACGCAGCATGGAACTCTTCAGTTGCTTGTTGCAACTTTGCCGTCGCTGATGCGTCAGACACTGATGATTCTGCAAGTTCTGCTGCATCTTGGAAGGTGTCAAATATTGAAAATGAGCTTCTTGGCTCCAAAGTAATCGAATCACCTTTGGTTATTTGGCCTTTGATTTGAATACTCAAACCTTCATATTCAATACCTTTAGATGGTTCAAAATCTTCTACAGACACCGTGCTGCCATCTTTTTCGAGTTGATAAGCAAATTTGCCATTTTGCATATCTACAAAAGTAATTTTGTAGGTTGATTCGTCTTGAAAAGATTCATTTGTTGCTCTTTCAAGTAGCAATGCGGAGGCTGGCTGCAAATCATATTGAGGTTCATAATCACCGAATGGATTATCGATCTCCATAAACAACTTGCTACCCGGATCATTCATCGCCATTTCAAAACTGCTTGCCACACGCATCTTGCGTTGATAATCGTCTCCGGCATAACTGACATGGCCCTTGTTATCTCGGAAAAATGGCTGATTCTTAGGTTTTGTACCTGCAAATGTATAGTTACCTGACTCATCTTGGGAGTTAGACATATGCAAAAAATTACTAGCTAACTCTTGAATTTCACGTCTCTTTGCAAGGCGGTCTTCTGGAGATAATGAACCGTTAACCATTTCCATCACGGTACGTTTTGCTTCATCAGCAAAATCCTCTGAATTAGAAATCATAACTTCTTGATGTTCTAATCGATTACGAACCAAGACTATTGCGTCGCTATATTGCTTTAGTTGTTCTGACTGCTGACCAATGTTCTGCAAATAGTGCGTCGCCAATGGGTCATCACTTGGCGACTGTAACTTCTTACCGGAAGCAAGTTGCGCTTGGTTGTGATGCACCTTGTTCTCTTGACGGCGCAAGTCATTTTGTACTGACTGATAATTATGGAAGCTAGAGATACGATTCAACATTTATACCTTCCTATCTCAGAGCCAAAATAGTGTTAAACGTATCGTTGGCTGCTTGCATGATGCGTGAAGAAGCCATATACGCTTGTTGAAATTTCATCATATTTGCCGCTTCTTCATCGAGGTTTACTCCCGAGATAGAAGCAATACGCTCTTGAGCCGACTGTTTTTCTAACCTCGCGATATCACTCAAGCGATTGGCCGTTGAAGATTTCAAGCCCGTATTGGTATTCAAGTTGTGGTAAAGGTCTAAAATCGTAGACTCACCCTCATTCAACAGCTTTCCTGTTTGAAGATCTTGTAGCTTACGAAGGTTACCGTTATCACCTTCTGATGGGACAAGGTTTGCCGTAAACTTATCATTTGCCACCGCACCGGGTGTGAGCTCAAACGTTGTGCCGTTGATAGTCACTGGCCCTTGTGGCGGATACGGTTGCGGCTGCATTAAAATGTTGCCCTTCGGATCCGTCACAGCAAACTGCTCACCTTTTGGTGAGACAATCACTTCAAACTCACGCAGTTGACCAGCTTCTAGAATTTTGAAACCAGCAGTACCCTTAGCAAACGTGGTCGATGCCTCATAACTTTGCGCAGCAATGTCTTTTGGGTCTTTGGTTTCCATCTGTATTTGAGCAGCAAAATTGCGCGTTGGACGCAGTAACAGTTTCTCTCCTAGTTCAGGAGGATTACGTACTTCCACTCGCATGCCATCAAGATAAAAAGCACTACCGCTAGAGTCGGTCGCCATCTTAACGGTCTCACCGTTCGGCTTAGTCACGACATAGTCACTGCCATCGTATTTCAGGCCATACTCACCGCCTTTTAAGGCAGAAGTATCATCAATGTATACCGCAACATCGGCTTTCGATTGCCCGCTAGCCGTGACACGAGATTTTGCCACCAGCTCTGAGTTCACGTCGGTAAACAAGTCCTTACCTACGTTGCCGTTAAGATCCAAACCTTGTTCTTGAAGACTATTGACCTCATATGAAAACGCGGTCGCTAAACGACCAAGCTCATCCATGATTGCCGGGATATGTTCGTCACGCATGTCTAGCATGGCGCCGATTTTTCCGTCGATATCACTGCTGGTGATCGGTTTTAAAGACTTACCTTCAACAATTGCTAGGCGACGCTGATGCGCATCAGGCAAGCCATCAACCATCTTCAGTTGGCTCGCTTCACTACCAGAAACCAAGGTGTGACCATTACCAATATGGACGTTAAATCCTTCGGCATTTGAGCGTGGTGTCACCGTGACTTTGGTGTAGCCAGAAAGCTCATTAATCAACTTTTCGTGCTGATCTCGTAGGTCATTATGAGGCCCAGGAGTCCGCATCATTAAACGCTGAACATCGCGGATCTCGTACGCAAGTTGGTTAACTCGCTCGATACCCATATCTAATTTTTTATTCGTAGAATCAGACTGTTGACGAACCGTTTCATGGAATTCATTTAACGTCTTGCTGAGTAGCCCAGCCTTTTCTAGTACAACTTTTCGAGCACCGACATCATTCGGTGTATCGGCTAATGTTTTAACCGAATCAAACCATTCATTAAGGTTTTCTGGAATCTTCTTCGAAGCAACCGATGACAGCATACTCGACAGCATATCGAGGTTAGCTTCGGTATCGCCTTTGTTGGCGGCATTGGTTGTCGATAAGTTAAGTTCTTTGACGGCAAACTGATCCCAAGAGCGGCGAACATTTTCCACATGTACACCCATACCGTAGGATTGCCCACCGTACTGGCGCGGGTCATTCACACCTTGAATCACAGACTGGCGGCTATAGCCCTCTGTGTTAGCGTTAGAAATGTTATGACCTGTGGTGTTGAGCTGTCTCTGAGCCGTAAGAACACTTTGTGCCCCTACATTCAGAAGATCCGACGCCATAATGCCCCCAAAAAACTTAACAAAACCAGAATGAACTGATTAACTACAACCGTATATTACTAAGATAAAAGCAATATATGTGCCAACACAAACAATAGGAAATTAAAAGACGATAATTTATTGAAGTGTAAGGAGATAACTATGGATTACGCGTAAGAACTGAAGGGGCGGAGAAGAAAAGAGCCTGCCAGTAGCAAGCTCTCTATGTTGATTTATGACGCTAGTTCATCTCATCAATCTTGGCTTTAACTCGTAAAACCTTGTCTGCATAGTTAGGGTCAGTTGCGTAACCAGCCTGATGAATACCTTTGATGAAATTCTCTGAATTGCCTTGATGCTGTAGCGCCGTTTCGTATCTTGGATTTTCGTTCAAGAACTTCACGTAATCATTAAAGCTATCTTCGAAATTAGAGTAAGAACGGAAGGAAGCTGACTCTTTAACGGCGGTTTTGCCATGGAACTCAAGAGTTTGAGTCGCGACCTTATCGCCCTTCCAACTTCTATCTGCTTTGATGTTAAATAAGTTATTGCTGTTGCCCAAAGAGTTCTTAACCATTTTAGAACCCCAACCCGTTTCAAGGGCAGCTTGTGCCAATAGAAGAGACGAGTCCACACCAAGCGCACTTGCCGCTTTTTCCGCGTAAGGCTTCATTGAGGTCACAAACGATTCTGGAGAGTCAAAGGATACTGGCTGTTTTGCTGCTTGCGCAGGTTGAACGTCTGACGCTCGCTCTTCCGAACGGCCTGAATATTGCGGTCTTTGCAATGAAGCATCAAAGCCTTCACTGCGAACCTTCTCTTCAGACGTATCGCTTGCTTGGCCAGCGCTTAGTTGAGCCACGATCATATCTGCAAGACCTAACGAACCTGAAGCGCTTAACTCACTCGCCATTTGGTCATCTTGCATCTGACGATAGAACTGCTCGTTCTGGCTGTTCAACATATCCGACTTAAAGCTCGAGTTAGCATCGCGCATTGACTTAAACAACATCGAGGTGAAAATCGATTCAAACTGTTTTGCCGCCGCGGTTAATGCTTCTTTCTCGCTACCTTCTTCACCGTTTACCGCTTGTTGACGAAGGCGGTCTAGGCTACCGATATCGTGAATAAAGCCGATGTCATTGTTATTTTTAATCATGCTTTACCCCTTCTTAGATAATGATCAATTGGCCTTCAATTGCACCCGCTTGTTTCAGTGCTTGAAGGATTGCCATTAAATCAGAAGGTGCAGCGCCCACTTCATTGACTGCGCGTACCAAATCGTCCAGCGTTAGGCCAGGTTCAAATTTGAACATCTTACCATCGCCTTCCGTGATTTCGATATCAGAATCAGGGACCACTACCGTTTGGCCACCAGAGAATGCATTCGGTTGGCTTACGTTTAGATTTTCTTTAATTGCAACCGTCATACCACCGTGGGTGACCGCCGCTGCTTTTAGGCGAACGTGCTTACCAACCACAATCGTACCTGTACGAGAGTTGACGATGATTTTTGCAGAGCCTTCAGCAGGGTCGAACTCGATGTTTTCGATAGCCGACAAGAATGCTACACGCTGGCTGATTTCACGCGGTGCACGAACTTTTACTGAAGTTGCGTCTACCGCTGAAGCCATTTGTGGGCCTAGGAAATTATTAACCGCATCAGCCATACGCTGAGCCGTTGTGAAATCTGATTGGATTAGGTTGAAGGTGATGTAGTCACCACGACCGAATGGCGTTGGGATCTCTTGTTCAACCGTCGCACCGCTAGAGATGATACCAACGTTAGGGTTGTTACCGACAATCTTAGAACCGTCGTTACCTTGTGCACTAAAGCCACTTACCACCAAGTTACCCTGCGCGACCGCATACACTTGACCGTCTAGACCTTTCAAGAAGGTCTGTAGCAAGGTACCACCACGAAGGCTTTTTGCTGAACCGATAGAAGAAACGGTTACGTCAACTTCTTGGCCTTGCTTAGAGAATGCTGGCAGTTCAGCAGTCACAATAACAGCCGCGACGTTTTTGGTTTTTGGCTTAGTGCCGGGCGGCAATTGGATGCCAAAATTTTGCAGCATTGCGTTAAATGTTTGATCGGTAAAGGGAGTTGTCTCACCAGTACCCGGCAAGCCCGTGACCAAACCATAACCTACAAGTTGGTTACTACGAACACCCGCCACTTTTGCCACGTCTTTGATTCGCGCAGCATGGGCACTGGTGGCAAGAAATAGCATGCCGAATAGTACGAGTGTCAGTTTTTTCATTGAGTAACCTGTCTGTATTGCTTTAATTTATAATAGCTTAGCTAAATGTGGCTGAGTGATAGAGGCTGTCAGTATGTCGTCGTCCTATCAAGCTCTACAGAGATACATTAAAGAATCGTGCCAAGAATCCAGGCTCTTGCATATCTTTCTGTACGCCAGTCCCTGAGTACTGAATTCGTGCGTTAGAAACACGGTTTGAAGCAATGGTATTTTCGAAGTCAATATCGTCTGGACGGATGGTACCGCTTAGGCGGATGTACTCATCGCCGGTGTTCAGTGTCATCCACTTCTCACCACGAACCACTAGGTTGCCATTGGCTAATACTTCGATCACTTCTACGGTGATATAGCCGCTGATGCTGTTACTTTGGTTGGCTGATGCATCACCAGCGAAGGTATTGGTGTTGCTCAGATCGTAAGAGAAGTTGTACTTATCGATCGTCAGCTCTTGACCACCAACAGCCAGCGGCTCCATCGATGCATCATTCGACTTAGACATGTCTGCGTTGGCTTTTTTGGTCGCTCGAGTATTCTCATCTAGCGCTACAGTGATGATGTCACCAATACCACGAGGCTTTGAGTCGTCATACATGCTGCCAATGTGGTTCACATTAAACAGTGAGCCCGTTGCCGCTGCATAATGCTCTGGCTTCTGCTTGGGGTTGATTGGCGCCCATGCAGGGTCACCAGCAATTGGATCGGTTCGCCCACGAAGCGTGTCGATAATTCCTGAACTTTCTTCTGCCGACTTATCGCCTTCAACCGCATCAACCACTGTGGTCGCGTTCTCTTGTGCTGGCGTCTCAATTGGATCCAGTACTGTACAACCAGTCATCGAAGCTAACAGGGCTAAACAAAAAATACGTTTCATGGCGATATACTCTCAGCAGGCAGTGGTAAATGGGTCAATTAGCAAAAACAGATAGATTAATTAAAAAAGTAAACGGCGAATAAACCAATTACAGCTGTTGGTTAACAAAGCTCATCATCTTGTCTACTGACGAGATAACTTTCGAATTCATTTCGTATACACGCTGAGCTTCAATCATGTTTACCAGCTCTTCGGTTACGTTTACGTTCGATGTTTCTAGCATCGATTGGCGGATGTTACCCAGGCCATCAAAACCCGGTACACCCTCTTGTGGGTCGCCACTCGCGCCAGTTGGCAAGTAAAGGTTTTGACCTACTGGCTCTAGACCACCTGGGTTTACAAAGTCAGTAATGGTAATTTGACCAACCACGACGTTGTTTTGCTCGCCACGTAGACGAACCGATACTTCACCGTCGTTACCAACCGTTACCGAGATCGCGTCTTCAGGAATCACAATTTCTGGTTGTAGAGGATAACCTTGGCCCGACGTTACGATCGCGCCTTCACCGTTCAGTGTGAACTGACCATTGCGGCTGTAACCTGTTTCACCGTCTGGCATTTCAACTTGGAAGAAACCGTCGCCTTCAATCATCATGTCTAGGCTGTTAGATGTCGTTTGTGCGTTACCGTGAGTGTGCACTTTTTGAGTCGCGACGACCTTAGAACCGGCACCCAGCATCAAACCACTTGGCAGCTCAGTATTCTGAGACGATTGACCACCCGGTTGATTAATATTCTGGTAGAACAGATCTTCAAATACCGCGCGGCTCTTTTTAAAACCAATGGTCGAGGCGTTGGCAAGGTTGTTCGAAATCGTTGAGATATTGGTTTGTTGGGCGTCTAAACCCGTTTTACTTACCCATAATGCTGGATGCATAGCAATGTCCTTTAAATTCTATTAGCTCATACGAAGCAGTGAATCAGACGACTTGTCCATTTCCTCTGCTGTGCTCATCATTTTGACCTGCATTTCAAACTGACGTTGTAAGTCAATTAGGCTGGTCATTTCACCTACGGCATTTACGTTACTGCCTTCGATAGCACCTTTTAGCAACGTTACCGCTGCATCTGCTTCGTATGCCTGATCTGGGTTTTTCGAACGGAATAGACCATTCGTGTCTTTAAACAAACTTTGGTTGTCTGGACGTACAAGCTTAATACGATCAACCACGGCCAATTCTTCAGCTGGAGCGCCTTGAGGAATCACCGAAATCGTACCGTCTGTACCAATTTCTACTTTGCTGATTGGGATTGGCAGCGTGATTGGTGCATCGTTTTCACCAAGCACTAAGTGACCGCTTGCGTTGGTTAGTAAACCGTTTTGGTCAACCCTTAGGTTACCGTTACGTGTTAAACCTTCACGGCCAGTATTGTCCATCACTGAAATCCAACCATCACCTTGAATGGTAACGTCTAGATCTCGGCCAGTAGTAACCACACTACCCTGAGCGAAATTATGACCCGGACGCTCTGTCATGCTGAAAACACGAGTAGGCATGCCTTCGCCATACGCTTGCATTGAACGTGCCTGTGCTAAATCAGCACGGAAACCCGTTGTACTTACGTTGGCAAGGTTGTTTGCACGTAGCTGCAAAGCTTGCATATTTTGCTTAGCGCCACTCATGGCAAGAAACAGTGCGCGATCCATAATTTTGCTCCAAAAATCATCTTCTTGGGCTAATAAAGCAAACACTGTGCCAATATTTTTAACTGTTATTTATCAATAATTTAAATAGAAAACGAACAAGAAGGGTGATCATCAAAGGATCATTGAGGAAGAATTGTTGCCAGTGGCATTACCGGGCGGCAATAGGGGCGGCAAATAAAAAGACAAACAACAATACCCAATTCAATAACATTGAATTGGGTATTCGCAGATGATTCAAACGCTTTAAACGATTAACGAATCTGAAGAATATTCTGTTGTAGCTGGTTGTGTACTTCTAGAGAACGCGAGTTCGCCTGGAAGTTACGTTGAGCAGAAATCAAATCAACCAGTTCTTGAGTCATATCGATGTTCGACTGCTCTAGCGAGCCGTTGTTGATGCTACCAAATGAACCTTTGTTCGATTCACCCCAGATCTTGTCACCAGAGTCGTTGGTAGAATCCCATTGAGTACCGCCTTTCTTATCCAGACCTTGCTCATTTGGTACACGAACCAAGCCTACACGGCCAAGCATCACGTTTTCACCATTTGAATAAGTACCTAGAACACTGCCGTACTCATCGAAATCGATTTTTGTTAAGAAACCTGTTGTCGCGCCATCTTCATCAAACTTAGTCAATTCAAACGGAGCGGCAAACTGAGTTGAAGAATCTAAACCAAACTTAAGCACTTGAGTTGGATCAGCACCGTTCAAGTCAATAGGGTTCGCACCAGCACCCAGTGGTTCCGAGTTAATCGGCTGACCATTGTTTAGGCTTGCTAACGTACCGTCATTGTTGAACTTCATTGTGTGACCAACATGACCTTGTGCATTCGTCGCATCACCACCAGTAATGTTGACCGGCTTTTCACCGTTCTCATCTGACATGGTGTAGTACGTTTGCCAAGTGTTTGGTTGAGTCTGATCTTTGAGGTAGTAAGTCGTTAACTTGTAAGACTGACCCATAGAATCGTATACCGTCGAAGACGTTGCACGGTTATAAGTATCAGCATCTTTGAAGTTAAATGCAGCCGGGTCTTTAAGATCACCGTTTGCAGGAAGGTTAACCCCTACTTCAATGTTTTCTGTCTGTTTTGGTTTACCAAACTCAGCAGGAATGTCGAGAGGCTTTGGCGCATAAGAAAGAACTTCCCCCGAGTTTGGATCAACATCGTAACCTAAAAGAAACTCATCATTAGCGGTAACCATGTAGTTGTCTTTGTTTAGGTGAAATGCACCATTACGCGTTAATTCGTTAATCTCTGGCACCATGCGGTCTTTCGATACTGCAAAGAAACCTGTACCACTTACACGTAAGTCCATTGGGTTGTTCGTATAAATACTTGAACCTTCGTGGAACTGTTGCGCCACTTGGCTAGCTTGCGCACCGCCACCTGCCGTCGTTTTTGCGTTAGTGAACAACGAGCTTGAGTAAACATCACCAAACTCGGCACGAGACTCTTTAAAGCCAAATGTGTTCGCGTTCGCAATGTTGTTACTGGTTGTATTCAGGTCTAATTGTGCAGCGGATAGGCCGCTTAAAGCTACATATGACATTCCATTATTCTCCTAATCTATCTAGCTAGCATAGTCACTCAATAAAGAGCTACGCCTTACCAACTTCTAGTACTTCAGCAAGTCGTACTGGCGATGTGAAACCAGCCAGATTGAGTAGTACGTTGCCATCGCCCTTACCAAGAAGCACACTGTTCACGTTCGCATAACTGGAAA
The DNA here is from genome assembly GCF_041469125.1 of Vibrio sp. 10N.286.51.E5. Lineage (NCBI taxonomy): Bacteria > Pseudomonadati > Pseudomonadota > Gammaproteobacteria > Vibrionales > Vibrionaceae > Vibrio > Vibrio sp. 10N.286.51.E5. The sequence continues at coordinate 11,710 of NZ_JBFRJZ010000052.1, forward strand.
CTTGGAACTCTGTGTTCTCGCCATCCAGCAAACCCGACGCTTTCACGTTGTATTTACCGGCCGGCAATGGGTTACCGTCTTCGTCTTTTCCGTCCCATTCAACACGTGTATCACCAGATGGTTTAGAGCCGATATCAAATGTGCGAACCAATTGGCCAACTTCGTTCTCAACACGGACCATTACATTGTCCATTGCCTGAGGAAGCTTAACCATTGCCGCCATACCGCCATCACCGGGTTTTACACCTGCCGCACCAGGAACCAATACATCACGCCCAACTAAAGAGGAGGCCTGAAGAGCTTGGTTAGAGGTCATTGATGAATTCAAGCTTTCAAACTGTGTATTCATTTTGCCAATGCCATCTACGGTCGCAAATGAAGCCATTTGCGCAATCATCTGGTCATTGCTAACCGGCTTGAAAGGGTCTTGTTGTGCTAGTTGCTTAGTCAACAAAGATAAGAAGTCTTCTTGTTTAAGATCCTGCTTACCTGTTGTTTCGTCGGGCTTTTTAGCGCCATCTTGAAGACTCTTCAGCTGGTCAACATAGGACAAGCCGCTTTGACCAACATTGTTGTTGATTCCAGCCATGTGCTACCTCCTTATCCTTATTGACCCATCTGCAGCGTACGCAGCAGCATTTGTTTACTCGAGTCAGCAACCTGTACGTTTGTTTGGTACGCACGTGATGCCGAAATCATGTTTGCCATTTCTTCCATAACGTTGACATTAGGCTTGTAGATATAGCCTTCGTTGTTCGCTAATGGGTGATCCGGGTTGTACTCCGCGCTTAGCGGCTTATCGCTTTCCACAATACCTAATACTTTCACAGGCACAGTGTGACCACTGTTGCGTGCTTTATTTAACTCAGCGCCGAACACTGCGTGACGAGCCTTGTAAGTTTCTTCAGCAGAACTACTTACACTGTCCGCGTTCGCAAGGTTGCTCGAGGTCGTATTTAGACGAACAGATTCAGCACTCATCGCAGAACCAGTCACATTGAATACATTGAATAAACTCATCTAATTATTCCCCTTTAATCGCTTTAGTTAAATTCTTGAACTTACTTCCTAAGAAGTCGAGAGAGGCTTGATGCCTAATTTGGTTTTGCATGAAAAGGTTTCTTTCCAAATCCAAATCAACCGTGTTGCCATCTCCTGTATCAGGTTGGGTAGGAATGCGATACTTTGTTTCCCCGTTCACCGTTGTTGAGGCAGAAATGTGCCGACCATCTGTACGGCTAAGACCAATGCTTGCCCCAGAACTTGCCGCTTGCAGTGATTTCTTAAAGTCTAATCCCTTTGCTTTATACCCAGGCGTGTTTGCTTGCGCGATATTGGTGGAAAGCACCTCAGCGTTACGCTCACGTACACCAACTGTGTGCTGGTGAATGCCCAAAGCATTGTCAAAAGAAATAGCCATGTAAACCTCAACTCAAGAACTGACTGTTATGAAATAACCAAAGCAATATATATACCAACTTTTGAAACAAGGCGGTCTATCAATGCTTTTACAGGTTACTCGTGGGTAAACTTGCAATAAACAAGCCAAAAAATAGAGTAAATTGGAATGTCACTCTGACTTAAAGATATAGCTTAAGCAGGAAAAAGAAAACCCAGCACTTGGCTGGGTTTTAAATTTAGACGGTAACCTTACACCTAATATCGGTGCCGCTCGTTACTTTAATTTGTAGATGATGCCTGGATTACAGCGAACCATTTCAAAACGATCGGTTAAGCCTGTTAACGATTCAGACGCGCCCAATAGTAAGTACCCACCAGGGTTCAGGCTATTTGCCATCTGGTTAAGTACCTTTGACTTCATATCAGGCGAGAAGTAAATCAGCACGTTACGACAGAAAATAATGTCGAACTTGCCTAACAATGCATAGCTGTCCATCAGGTTCTGAGGGCGGAAGTTCACCATGCGCTTGACGTTATCTTTCACTTTCATACGGCCATCGCCCGCATCTTCAAAGAAAGTACGACGGCGCTCTGGAGAAAGTCCACGTCCCAATGCAAGGTTGTCGTAAGCGCCAGTGCGGCACATATCCAACATACTTGCTGAGATGTCAGTTGCGGTAATCGATACATTTGGCAGCATACCTGGCTTACGAGCTTGAGTTTCAAGAATCGTCATTGCCATTGAGTATGCTTCTTGGCCTGAAGAGCTTGCCGCAGACCAAATCTTAATAGGACGTTTATTTGCCGCTATTTCCGGTAGAAGCTTATCCGCAAGCACAGCAAACGGGTAAGTATCACGGAACCAAAGTGTCTCGTTCGTCGTCATGGCATCGACAGCAGCCACACGCAGCTCACGGTTTCGACCTGTTACTACATCTCTCAACAAATCAGACAAAGAAGCTAACTTAAACTTCGTTACTAATGGGCTTAGACGACTGCGCACTAAATACTGCTTGCTGTCACCTAATACAATGCCACATTGAGATTCTAAGAAACGGCTGAAATCGCGATACTCTTGATCACTTATTGTTATAGCAGTCATTAATGTCTCTTTTAGTTAGTTAACGCAGCTTTTACAGCTGCACCAAGCTCATCTGGGTTGAATTTAGCGATGAAGGAGTTAGCTCCAACACGCTCAACCATGGCTTGGTTAAATACACCACTCAACGATGAGTGTAAAATTACGTATAAATCTTTAAGTTCGGCGTGACGACGAATCTCAGCAGTCAGCGTGTATCCATCCATTTCTGGCATTTCGATATCAGAAATCACCAATGAAATCTGATCGTAAATACTGCCTTCTGATGACATCTGTATCAGCTTCTCGTAGGCTTCTTTACCATCCTTCACCGAGATAACTTCAAAACCAATCGACTCAATAGCACGTTGAACCTGCTTACGAGCAACGGTCGAGTCATCAGCAATCAAGATGCGGCGAACCAGTTCTTTCTCTTGTTCTACTTTCGCAATATCTTCAGCAATCTTGCTGTCCATTGTTTCATCAACAGGAGAAATTTCTGCAAGGATCTTCTCAACATCAAGAATTTCTACCAATTCATTATCAATGTTGGTTACCGCTGTCAGGTAGTTAGCTCTACCTGCGCCATCTGGCGGCGGAAGAATCGATTCCCAGTGCATGTTAATAATGCGCTCAACTGAACTTACCAAGAAACCTTGAATGGTTCGGTTAAACTCAGAGATAACCACAAAACACTTTTCAATATCCGTTGTAGGACGGCCACCAATCGCTAAGCTCAAGTCGATCACAGAGATCGTTTGGCCACGAATGTGTGCTACACCTTTAACCAGTGGGTTCAAGTTTGGCATCTTTGTCAGCTTAGGGCATTGCAGCACTTCTTTTACTTTAAAGACATTAATGCCGTAACGCTGACGCCCCATTAGGCGAAAGGTTAGTAATTCTAATCGGTTTTGACCGACGAGTTGCGTACGCTGATTCACCGAATCAAGAATACCCGTCATGAGCTCATCTCCATATCAAACTTTTTTGTATAAAAAGTGTTAGTCTACTGCAGGCTACGAACCACCAGAGAAACGGAATGACGTATTATAAAACAAATTTGCCACCTCTTTCCATAGCAATGTGTAGAGCTACTTTTAAAACTGTCGCTAAGTTTATCGGCATTTTATCAATATTGTTTAGTTTTTTTGTACAAGCTGCGACCCCAGAACAAATTGAGATGATTCAGTCTGCAGCGGAGCAACATATCCTTGATACAGTTGAGCAGCCACAAGGTGGCGAACTCTTTGCTAATTCAGCAAATGTTGACTCAAGAATCAAAGCGACAGACTGCCCAGTGCCTTTAGAGACCAGCGCTTCAACGACCACCAATACCCGCAGCAGTATTACGGTTTTAGTGCAATGTGTTCCTGATGAGTGGCGAGTTTATGTACCGGTGCGCCTTTCGATGTCGGTGCCTCTTGTCACCACCACTCGCTCACTCGCGAGAGGCGAAATCGTCGGTCAATACGATGTCACCACCGCTATGATTTCTCTTAACAAGTTTCGTCGCCAAGGTTTCACAGCTCCACATCAGGTCATCGGCGCTAAGGTAAAAAAGAACCTAAGACCGGGCGATGTTGTAGAAAGAGGTGATATCTGTGTCGTGTGCCGAAACGAGAAGGTTATCATACAGGCAGTAAAAGGTGGCATGACCATTACCACCAAAGGAACTGCGCTTACCGATGGCTCTATGGGTGATCAAGTAAGAGTGAAAAATGATAAATCACAGCGTATAATTGAAGGGATTGTTACCAGCATGTCTGAAGTCACGGTTTACTTTTGACTCTTTACTTCTAAATTGACGGTATCGTTAGCGATTTCACCCTCAACTCTAACGCCAAATATAACGGCTGCGGTGTTTTGTCCCTTTTCGACTATTGAGCTAAAAATTGCTAAAGTATTCGAACCCTTGGTCGATATTGACTGTACAGGTTCCCATTTTTGAAGAAAAAGGCTTAACTATGGCAGGCATTGATAATATTCGTTCAGGGCAAACCCTAACGACCACTAACCGATCAGCAGTACGCTCTGATTCTAGTTCTGAGGCATCACGCTCTGATGTATCAACTAAATCACCAGCAAGCAAAGATGCGGTTTCACTGAGCCAACAAGGCAAAGCGATTGGTCAGCTCCACCAAGATATGGCAGCACAGCCAAGCTTTGATTCTGTGAAAGTAGCAGCGATCAAAGAAGCAATTGCGAATGGTTCATACACTGTCGATCCAGAGAAACTGGCTGACAACATGATCAAGTTCGAAGATGAATTAAAAGGCCTTTAAGAAAACACTAACTTTTCATTGAAGTTATTGTCTTAAAGTACACGAGGTTATGAATAGGTTTACGTTATGGCGGCACTAGCAGATTTAGTTAATTTTCAACTTCAAAATGCCAAAGCCTTATCTGAATTACTAAGTTCAGAGAAAACCGCTATTACGAGCCGACAATCAAACGATATTGAGCGAATCGCCAAAGAAAAAGTGGTCCTAGTTGAACAACTAAGATCAACCGATCAGCGAATCGCAGCCCATACCAATATCTCAGAACTGACCGAGAACCCTGAACTTGCTCAGTTAGTCACTAAGATCCAGTCCATAGTGCACGATTGCCAGCAAGCGAACCTTGTGAATGGCGAAGCCTTAAATCGAGCGCACCTTAGCTTCAAAAAACTCAGCAATATGATGCAGCAAAGTCACGGAAAAATTGGCATGACCTACAATGCCGGTGGTCAAACGCATACTATCTCTACGCTGGGAACCAACGTAAAAGCCTAGTTAAGTTAACTCTTCCTCTTCAGTAATACCCCTTGTTAACCGTTTATCTGTATCTCAGACTATTCCTGTCGTTATCTTTTATTAAAACACCTAATCAGCCTTTGAACGCCCTGACAAAATCGATAAAATCGAGTAGGAGGAGGC